>CACZTQ010000294.1 GCA_902784155.1 Oscillospiraceae bacterium | reverse complement strand
GTCAGGGCATGCGACGACGAGTTTTATTCGCGCCTTATGTATAAAGCGAAAATACTCAAGAATATCGATAATCCCCTTATCGACAAAAAGCGTCTTGAGCATTACTGCGACGCCTGCGGCACCCAGTGTATGCTGACCGACCCCTGGAAATTCAGCTGTAATTTCTTCAGGGCAACCTTCTACTGCAAAAACTGCGACACCTCCTACGGCGTCAAGGTCAGATTCAAGAAGCTGTATGACAGCGTGGATTTCAAAAAGATTGTTACGGTCCTTGCCAGCGAGAACGATGACGAGGAGGACGAAGAGGAATGAAAATTCTCATCACGGGCGGAGCCGGCTTCATAGGGGCGAACTTCATAAAGTATATGAAGAAAACTCATCCGGAAGATGAGCTCGTCTGCCTCGATGCCCTGACCTATGCCGGGAATCTTCATAATATTGAGGAGTTTCTCGGAGCAGGAGGCTTCAGGTTTGTCAGAGGCGATATCGCCGACACGGAGCTTACCGGCCGCCTTTTCGCATCGGAAAAATTCGACGCGGTCATCAATTTCGCCGCCGAGAGTCACGTTGACAGGTCCATCGAGAATCCGCTTGTTTTTCTCAGGACGAATATAATGGGAACGGCTTCCCTGCTTGAAGCGGCGAAGAAGCACGGCGTCGCAAGGTTTCATCAGGTTTCGACCGACGAGGTTTACGGCGACCTCCCGCTCGAGAGAGAGGATCTTTTCTTTACGGAGGAAACGCCTCTTCACACTTCGAGCCCCTATTCGTCATCAAAGGCGGCGGCGGATCTGCTCGCAATGTCATATTACAGAACCTACGGGCTTCCCGTGACGGTGTCGAGGTGCTCAAACAACTACGGCCCCTATCAGTTCCCGGAGAAGCTCATCCCGCTGATGATTCAGAAGGCTCTCGCCGGGGAATCCCTTCCCGTTTACGGAGACGGCCTCAATGTGCGCGACTGGCTGAGCGTTGAAGATCACTGCAGCGCGATAGATTTAATAGTCCGCAAAGGCAGACCCGGAGAGGTCTATAATGTCGGCGGTCACAACGAGAGAAAGAATATAGATGTCGTAAAAACAATTCTCGCGATTCTCGGCAGGGGCGAGGAATCAATCACCTATGTCAGAGACAGGGCGGGGCACGACCGTCGATACGCGATTGACCCGGCAAAGATTAAAAACGAGCTCGGATGGACCCCCGCGACGGACTTTGAAAGCGGTATAAAATCAACGGTTGCCTGGTATCTCGAAAACGGCAAATGGCTCGAAAACATCGGCTCCGGAGAGTATCTGCGCTTCAACGAAACGGCCGGGCGGAGGTATTCTCTCTGATGGAAAACGGCAGATACAAATATGAGATTCACTGTCATACTGCCGAAACGAGCAGATGCGGCAAGGTGCCCGGAGCGCAGGCGGTTGAGATTTTCAGAAGCAGGGGATATGACGGCGTAGTCATAACCGACCATTACTCCCAGCATACCTTTATGGGCGCGGAGGCCTTCAGAGCGGGAAGACTTCACGAAAAATATCTCGCCGGATACAGGGCCGCGAAAGAGGCGGCAGGCGATGATTTCACCGTCCTTCTCGGTATGGAGCTCAGAAGCTTCAATTCGGCTATCGATTATCTCGTTTACGGCGTAACCGAGGAATTTGTCGAAACGGCGGGCAACCTTCTTTTCAAATACGCCCGCAGGTTTCACCGCATCGCCCGTGAAAACGGGATGCTCGTTATCGCTCCCCATCCGATGAGAATGCATCCTCTGATGCCCGCGGCGCGGTATATCGACGGCTGCGAGATATTCAACAGCAAGGAGAGCGATGAGAATAACGCCCGGGCTCTGCTCTGGGCGGAAAAGCATAATCTCGGGATAAGGACATCCGGCAGCGATTTTCACAGGACAACTCACGAATTCTTTTCGGGAATACTTACAGAAGAGAAGATAACCTGCAACGAGGACCTTATACGGATTCTCAGAAGCGGTGAATTTGAGCCGGTTCTGAGGAGCGCGGACGGTTAAATTTTTATTGACTTTTTATTATATATGGAGTAAAATAATTCAGACAGTACACCTCTGAAGGGGAGTAGCTCTGAGCATCCTTACGGGTGCGGTCCCGCTGTCAACAACCGCTATTTTATAGCTGGCAACGGGAGCATTATTTATGTGAGCAAGACCTTTGACATAGCCTTACTATGTTGGAGGTCTTTCGTATTGTTAATAAATGACGGAGTGATACCAATGAAGTATTATCTTGAAGAAGCCTCAAAGGTATTTGAAGAGCTCAATACCGGCGAAAACGGTCTCACCACGACTGAAGCCGAAAAGAGAGTGGCCGAAAGAGGCAAAAACAAACTCAAGGAACCCGAAAAAGACAGCCTGTTTAAAAAGTTTATCAATTCACTTGCCGACCCGATGATTATAATGCTCCTCATTGCCGCACTGATTCAGGCGGGCGTTGCGGTGCTCGAAGCGGTCAAGGCGGGCAACGGTTTCAAACTTGTGGATTTTGCGGATGTTCTGGTTATCCTTGTCGTTGTCATTATCAATACCATAATGAGCCTGATTCAGGAGAGCAAGGCGGAAGCGGCCATGGAAGCTCTTATGCAGATGACGGCCGCCACGAGCCACGTTATGCGCGACGGCGAAATTGTTACCATAAAGAGCGAAGACATCACCGTCGGCGATGTGGTGGTGCTTGAGGCCGGCGACGCTGTGCCTGCCGACTGCCGCATTATCGAGAGCCATTCGCTCAAGGCTGAGGAGGCTGCCCTGACGGGCGAATCCGTCCCCGTATCAAAATGCGTTGACGTTCTTATGTGTAAGGACAGTAACAGCGAGATTTCGCTGGGCGACCGCAAAAATATGCTTTACAGCGGCTCCGTTGTCGTTTACGGCAGAGGCAAGGCGGTAGTCACCGATATCGGTATGGATACCGAGATGGGCAAGATTGCCGACGCGCTTTCTCAGGCAGAGAAGGAGCAGACACCTCTTCAGATAAAGATGGCCGAGCTTTCAAGATTCCTCACGAAGCTCGTTATCGGCATTTCCATCCTTGTATTTATAGTCGGTCTTGGTGAGACCATATTAACCGAAAAGAGCGGCTTCACCTGGGGTCACTTCGGCAACGCGGCGCTCTCGACATTCATCTCGGCTATCGCTCTCGCGGTTGCCGCAATTCCCGAAGGTCTTCCCGCGGTTGTAACGATTATCCTTTCAATCGGCGTTACCGCGATGAGCAAGCGCCAGGCGCTGATAAGGAAGCTTACGGCGGTTGAGACACTCGGCTGTACCCAGATTATCTGCTCTGATAAAACCGGCACACTCACACAGAATAAAATGACCGTAGTTGATCACTACGGCGATAACGAGGAGCTTATAGCCAGAGCTATGGCGCTCTGCTGTGACGCTCAGATAGACAGCGCCGGCGTTGTGAAGGGCGAGCCCACCGAGGCGGCTCTCGTTGCCTACGCCAACGCGCTTGGTATGAATAAAAACGATCTCGTCGCCGAAAGCCCCCGTATAGGCGAAGCTCCGTTTGACTCGGGCAGAAAGATGATGTCAACCATCCACCGCACGCCCGACGGAATCGTCCAATTTACAAAGGGTGCGCCCGACGTTGTTCTCAATCACTGCAAGTACGCGCTGATTAACGGTGAGCTTGTTCCCTTCACCGAGGCGGTCAGAAGCGAGATTGTTACAAACAACAAAGCAATGGCCGATAAGGCGCTGCGCGTGCTCGCCGTTGCTATGAGAAAGTATGATACCGAGCCGGCTTCACACGAAGCTTCGGCGCTTGAAGAGGAGCTCATATTCCTCGGCCTTACCGGTATGATTGACCCGGTCAGACCTGAGGTCAAGGCGGCTATCGACGAATGCCGTGAGGCGGGCATACGCCCGGTTATGATAACCGGCGACCACAGAGATACCGCTGTTGCCATAGGCAGAGAGCTCGGCATAATCACCGACCCCTCGCAGGCTATTCTCGGAGCTGACCTCGATAAATTCACAGATGAGGAGCTCGTTGAAGAGGTTACCAAATTCTCGGTTTACGCGCGTGTTCAGCCTGAGCATAAGACGAGGATTGTCAAGGCCTGGAAGGCTCGCGGAATGGTTACCGCAATGACAGGCGACGGTGTTAACGACGCTCCCTCAATCAAATCCGCCGACATCGGTATCGGCATGGGCATCACGGGCACAGACGTCACAAAGAGCGTCTCCGATATGGTTCTTGCCGACGATAACTTCGCGACCATCGTCAACGCGGTTGAAGAGGGCCGTAAGATTTACGACAACGTCTGCAAGGTTCTTCAGTTCCAGCTCTCAACCAATATGAGCGAAGTGCTCATAATGTTCTTCTCAACGATATTCAACTTCACGATACTCGGTCCCATCCACCTTCTTTGGGTTAATATGGTCACCGACTCGCTTCCCGGCCTTGCTCTGGGTATGGAAAAGGCGGAAGGCAACCTTATGCGCCGCAAACCGCGCGCCACGACTGACGGCATCTTCTCCGGCGGAGCCGGCTTCGATATGGTCTGGCAGGGAATCTACCTTGCCGTTATAGAGATAGCCGCATATATTATCGGCTTCTTCTATGCGAATCCCGGCGCCGGGCTCTCAGCAATCTGGGGCGCCACCGATGCGAACAACAATATGTGCCTTAACGCGGTTGCTATGGCGTTCCTCGCCGTCAACTTCGGCGAACTTTTCTGCGCTGTCAATATGCGCTCGCGTCAGGGCTCGCTTTTCTCAAAGAGTATGTTCAGAAACTTCAACTGGTGGCTTGTAGGCGCGTTTGTCGTGACTGCCGCTATGACGCTGCTCCCGATTTACGTTCCGTTCCTGAGAGATATCTTCTTCCCGCTCGCCGATGCGAAGGAACACTTTACTCTTGAATTCAAAGAGCTTGCCATCTCGCTGTTCCTGGCCGCGACAACAGTACCGGCGTTTGAAATCGGCAAAGCGATACGCAGAGGCATTGAACACAAGAAAGGCAATATTGTCTGATTCAGATCGTATAACCGATATAATTGAAGGCCCGCAGAGAATCTGCGGGCCTTTTGCCTTGCCGGACGAGTGCCGACGATAAAGAAAAAGAGCCGTGTAAAAACACGGCTCAGATCCGGATTAACCGGTATGTTTTTTTAAAGCGCTGTGACGGAATCAGGATTCTGTGTTTGTTCCGATGATGGGTGTTTCCCAGGGATCGCTCAATGTGATGACATCTTCCGATTCAAATTCCACTACTTCAATCTCTACTGCTTCATAATTCTCTTTGTACTCCATAACGGGGAAGCCTCCTTTCGGTTGAAAGATAACTTTATATTTATTATTTTTTAACAACGAAACATCGGTTATAAGGGCTTTGAAACGGGATTCCGCAAATGATGACATTTGCCCCTATAATCATTGTTATCATAACATACCGAAATGCAAAAATCAACGGATTTTTAATAATTATTTAAGTTTTTTCTGAAGATATTCCGCGGATTTTAATTGCTTTTTCTTATTGAGAAAAAAAGGAACCGCGGATTGAATATCCGCAGTTCCCGTTGTGAAAAATCGGATTGTCTGTTATCTGATTTCAGCCTTCCACAGACCGTGAAGGTTGCAGTATTCGTAAGCCGCGACGGGCTTCTCGCCGCCGGCAAGGGCAAAGACCGCTTCGGGCTTTTCGCCGGGCTTTAAATCCTTCTTGTGATAACCTTTGTCTGTTTCAAGGATGATGAACTGGATGTAGTGAGCGTCGAGCATCGGATGCTCAACCTCTCCGACTTTAACCTCCACGCTGTTTCCGTTTACCGTTACGGCGGGGACGTGCTTCTCAAAAGCTCCGTCGGAGGTGTTGGCGGTGAGCTCCTCCATCATCTCTCCGCAGCAAAACGGGGTGCAGGGAGATTTATCGGTGAGGAATGTAATGAAATTCGGGCATTTCTTGCATTTATAAAACAGCATTGATTATCCCTCCGCTCAATAGTTTTCGGCGCTGACTTCAAAGAAGCTCTGAGGATGATCGCAGACGGGGCATACATCGGGCGCCTTTGTGCCGACAACGATATGACCGCAGTTGCGGCATTCCCATACCTTGACCTCGCTCTTTTCAAAGACCTGCTTTGTTTCAACGTTCTTGAGAAGCGCTCTGTATCTCTCTTCGTGATGCTTTTCAATTGCAGCAACGCCGCGGAATTTTGCGGCGAGATCGGCGAAGCCCTCCGCCTCGGCTGTCTTTGCGAAGCCCTCATACATATCGGTCCACTCAAAGTTTTCGCCGTCGGCAGCCGCCGCGAGATTTGCGGCCGTGTCGCCTATGCCGCAGAGCTCCTTGAACCACATTTTAGCGTGCTCCTTCTCGTTCTCAGCTGTCTTCAGGAACAGCGCCGAGATCTGCTCATAACC
>CACZTQ010000293.1 GCA_902784155.1 Oscillospiraceae bacterium | reverse complement strand
GCAGGCGGCGCCTTTGCTTTTGGCGAGCCTTTCCGCGAGGGATGCGAGAATCCCGCGCCTGTCGTGCAGATTGTCGAAGCCCTCAATCTCGGTTATATCGATTGAGTAGGGGAGAACATCGTCGATAATCCGCCTTTTATGACCCGGCATGTGCATCGGGAGCCTGCCGTTTTTTGAGTATTCAATCAGTTCATCATAAAGCGACATAGTTTACTCCGAATCAATATCCGTTGATTTCTTTATTCTGCATCGCGAGCAGGATTTTTCCCCTGACGTTTCCGTATTTCCGCTCAAGGGATGAGAGAAAGGCCTTCGTGTCTTCTCTCTCGGTGTTTCCGTCCGCCGGGCACACGCTCTTTTTTACGGGCAGGGAGAGCTTTGAGGCCACTCTCGCGCAGTCGCTCTCGCGCGCGAAAATCATCGGCCTTATGACCGTGATTCCGCTCCTGTCAAGATAAGTCACGGGCATAAAGCAGTCGAGCGAGGCGTTGTTGAAAAGATTCATAATGAAGGTCTCGGCAACGTCGTCAAGATGGTGGCCGAGTGCGAGCTTGTTGCAGCCGAGCTCCTTTGCCGCCCGGTTGAGCGCGCCCCTTCTCATATTTGAACACAGCGCGCAGGGATTCTGCTCCTTGCGCACATCGAAAATAAGCCTCGCGAGATTAGTCGCTCGCACGTGATACTCGACATCAAGGCTTTCACAGAGCCCGCGTATATCCGTGAAATCGCCGTCCTTATCGCCGAAGCGCATATCAATCGTAATCGCTGTTATTTCAAAACGCTTCGGATAAAAATCGCGCATTCTCGCCAGAGCGGCGAGCAGAGCGAGAGAATCCTTACCCGCGCTCACTCCGACCGCGACGCGGTCGCCCTCTTCAATCATATCATATCTCTGCATCGCAGAGCGCATATACCCCAAAAGTTTCTGCATAATGTATCACTCTATCGAAACGGGCTCGACAGCTGTGCAGAGCCCCGTTTTATTGTCAATGTCAAAAAGGCAGCCGTCCATCCTGCAAGGGCCGTCGGCGGCGTCGAATCTTGTGGGCATCCCGGTGCGCATCCAGTTGACCGAGAGCTCGGGCTTCACCCCGAGAATCGAATCGGCCGCCCCGGTCATACCGAGGTCCGTTATGAAGCCGGTCCCTCCGGGCAGTATGGCCGCGTCGTTTGTCTGAACGTGGGTGTGAGTGCCGAATACGGCGGAGACCCTGCCGTCGAGATAGCGGGCGAGAGCGCCTTTTTCGGCGGTCGCCTCCGCGTGAAAATCGACCATAATCACCTTGCCGTCTATTCCGGAGAGAATCCTGTCGGCGGCGTCAAAGGGATTGTCGCAGCTGTCCATATAAACCCTGCCGGAGAGGTTGATGACCGTGACGCACGTGAAGCCGAGGTCAACCTGCGAGAAGCCCCTGCCGGGCGCGGCGGAGCTGAAATTCGCGGGCCTGATGACACGGGCGTTCGAGTCAAAATATTCATACATTTCTTTTCGCCTGAAGGCGTGATTACCCGTCGTTATGAAATCCGCTCCGCTGTCAAAAAGATACTCTGCCGAGAACGGGGTTATCCCGTTGCCGACGGCTGAGTTTTCGCCGTTCACGATGCAGAAATCCACTCCCTTCACCTTCTTGAAGGCGGGAAGTCTGCTTCTTAAGAATTCGCAGCCGTTTGCGGAAACGACGTCTCCGATTGCAAATATGCGCATAATAATTCTCTTTCTGTCGGTGTTGTTTAAAAAACGGGGCCCGCAAGGCATCGGATATCCTGCGGGCTCCTCTATTGTCTGATGTTTTCCGCTCAAAGCGGTATCCGGAATTATTTCGCTACGCCGAAAGCGCGGGTTTCTCTGATAAGGTTAACCTTGATTTCGCCCGGATATTCCATGGTGTTTTCGATTTTTTCGGCGATTTCTCTTGCGAGAATAACCATCCTGTCGTCATTGACAACTTCGGGCTTGACAATGATTCTGACCTCGCGGCCCGCCTGAATGGCGAATGAATTGTCAACGCCTTCAAAGGATTTCGCAATGTTTTCGAGAGCTTCAAGACGCTTGATGTAATTCTGAAGATCTTCTCTTCTCGCTCCGGGACGGGCGGCCGAGATAGCGTCGGCTGCCTGCACGAGGACGGCGACGGTGCTCTTGGGCTCGACTGTACCGTGATGCGCCTCGATAGCGTTGACGATAACGTCGTTTTCTCTGTATTTCTTTGCGAATTCAGCGCCGAGCTGAACGTGAGTTCCCTCCATCTCGTGGTCGAGAGCCTTGCCTATATCGTGAAGCAGGCCCGCGCGTCTTGCGAGCTTGACATCCACGCCGAGCTCGGAGGCCATAAGTCCGCAGAGATATGAAACCTCAAGCGAGTGATTGAGAACATTCTGGCCGTAGCTTGTACGGTATCTGAGCTTGCCGAGAAGCTTGACTATCTCGGAGTTGACGTTGCCGACATTTGCTTCTATGACCGCTTTTTCGCCGGTCTGTTTAATGGTCTGCTCCACCTCGCGCTTGGCTTTTTCATAGAGCTCCTCTATTCTCGCGGGGTGAATCCTGCCGTCCTGAATAAGCTTCTCAAGGGTGATTCTCGCCACCTCGCGGCGCACGGGATCAAATGAAGAAATCGTGATGACTTCGGGAGTGTCGTCGATTATGAAGCTGACACCCGTAATCATTTCGAGGGTCCTTACGTTTCTGCCCTCTCTGCCGATTATCCTGCCCTTCATCTCATCGCTCGGGAGAGGAACAACCGATACGGTTGCCTCGCTCGCGTGGTCGGCGGCGCAGCGCTGGATTGCCGTTGCGATGATTTCTCTTGCGAGAGAATCAGCCTCGTCCTTTGTCTTCTGCTCGATTTCCTTGATTTTGACCGCTTTTTCGTGGTCGAGCTTTTCGTCGAGCTGCTTGATGATGTAAGCCTTCGCCTCATCCTGTGAGAATCCCGAAATCCTTTCGAGAATATCAAGTTCGCTCTTTTTGAGGCTCTCGATTTCGGCTAATTTTTCGTCGGCCGTCTTGAGCTTTCCTTCGAGCACGGCCTCTTTTTTCTCGATGTTGTCGGTCTTTCTGTCGAGAGCTTCTTCCTTCTGGGTGATGCGCTGTTCAAGTCTTGTGACTTCCTTGCGCCTGTCGCGTAATTCGCG
>CACZTQ010000292.1 GCA_902784155.1 Oscillospiraceae bacterium | reverse complement strand
TCGTCCGCCGCGGTTTTTTCGTCAACGCCGAGGTTGACGAATAACTGCGTGAGCAGGGTGTGGCGCTCATAAATGCGCTCCGCCCTCTTTTTACCCTCCGCGGTGAGGGTGATATATCCCCGCTCGTCCGTCACGGCGAGGCCTTCTTTTTTAAGCAGACCGATTGCTCGGCTGACCGACGGCTTTGAGAATCCCATATACTCGCCGACATCGATTGAGCGCACGGCCGATGACTTCTGCGAAAGAATCAGAATAGTTTCAAGATACATTTCCCCGGATTCGCCAATAGACATAATATCTTCTCCGTTCATTAATCTGCCTGTATTATAGCGCAAAACAATCCGTATTTCAATTAAAAAGGAAAAAATTAACAAAAGCTCAAAAAACTCTTGACAAGTTAGCAAAAGCTAACTATAATATAATCCGGTTAGGGAAAGCTAACTGTTTTTATTGATTACAGGGTTAGTCTGAGCTAACCTGACTTTGCGGCGGAATCCGGTACGGAGCGTCACGGACAGGAGGAATGATTATGATACCTCTGAGTATGGCTGACAGGGGTAAGTCTCAGATTATAAAGAGAATCGGAGGCAGCCCCGAGGTCAAAAAACACCTTGAAAACCTCGGATTCAACGTGGGCGGCGAGGTGTGTATCGTGAGCGCGCTCGCGGGCAACCTTATTGTAAAAGTCAAGGAGAGCCGCGTGGCGGTCAGCGAAGAGCTGGCGCGGAAAATAATGGTCTGAGATTTTCTGACAGGAGGAATTAACCATGAAAACACTCAAGGATGTCGGCATCGGCGAAACCGCAACGGTTGTGAAGCTTCACGGAGAAGGAGCGGTAAGGCGCCGTATTATGGATATGGGTATCACAAAGCGCACCCCCGTCTATGTGCGCAAGGTGGCGCCTCTGGGCGACCCGATAGAGGTCACGGTCAGAAACTACGAGCTCTCAATCCGCAAGGCGGATGCCGAAATGATTGAAGTTGAATAACAGGCGGACCGGGGTGAATCCCCGTTCTTTTACCGCCCCGGGTTAGCGAGAGCTAACCTGCGGATTTGTCATAAACAGAAAGGAATGCAGAATCATGAATATAAGAATTGCTCTTGCGGGCAACCCGAACAGCGGCAAGACAACATTGTTCAACGCTCTCACGGGCTCCAATCAGTTCGTCGGCAACTGGCCCGGCGTAACGGTTGAGAAAAAAGAAGGCAAGCTCAAAAAGCACGACGACATCACAATAACGGACCTTCCCGGTATTTACTCGCTCTCTCCCTATACTCTTGAGGAGGTTGTCGCGAGAAACTACCTTATCGGAGAGCGCCCCGACGCGATTCTGAATATTATAGACGGCACGAATCTCGAGAGAAATCTCTATCTGACAACGCAGCTGACCGAGCTCGGAATCCCGGTGGTGCTCGCGGTCAATATGATGGATGTCGTCAAAAAGAACGGCGACAGGATAGACACCGAAGCTCTCGCCGCCCGCCTCGGCTGCAAGGCGGTTGAAATCTCCGCCCTCAAGGGGACGGGCACTCTCGAGGCCGCCGAGGCCGCGATAGAGGCGGCAAAGAGCGCGAAGACGGTTCCGATGCATACATTCTCGGGCCCGGTTGAGCACGCGCTTGCCCATATAGAAGAGGCGGCTGTTCACGGCCTGCCCGAAGAGCAGCAGCGCTGGTACGCAATAAAAATCTTTGAGCGCGACGATAAAGTTTTAAGTCAGCTCGATATTCCGCAGGAAACTCTCGCTCATATCGAAGAGGATATATGCGCCGCCGAAAAAGAGCTCGACGACGATGCCGAGAGCATCATAACCAACGAGCGATATATCTACATTTCCGACGTTATAAAATCCTGCTACAAAAAGAAAAACGCGGGCGGTCTCTCAAGCTCCGACAAAATAGACAGAGTCGTCACAAACCGCTGGCTCGGACTTCCGATTTTCGCGGCCGTCATGTTCCTCGTTTACTGGATTGCGATGGTTGCGGTCGGCGCACCCGCGACAGACTGGGCGAATGACGGACTTTTCGGCGACGGATTCCATCTCTTTGGCATCGGCT
>CACZTQ010000291.1 GCA_902784155.1 Oscillospiraceae bacterium | reverse complement strand
TTCTCCTTGTTTCTTCACCTCACCGCCTCGCTTCATCCGCCACAGGCGGCGCTTCGGCGGTTCGCCCCCGTTCTCGGAGAGGGCCAATGGTGCTATACCGAACCAAGCAATCAAACACCAAACAAATATAATCCGGAGCGGAGCAAATTATCGTTGTGAAACTACGTTTCACCCGGGTCACTGAGGGCATCTACCCCTACGAAATAAGGAATCGCATTGCGGCGGGCGACAGATTGTCGCCCCTACTGTATCAGCCTTAACCGCCATCATATATTCCGGAGCGGAGCGACCCTCAACTGCTAACTGCTAACTGCTAACTGCTAACTGAAAACTGCTCACTGCTGACTTCCTATTGCACATTTCTGACTGCTGACTATTTTTTCCGAGTGATAATACAATGATTTTTTCAGGTAAGAAAAACAGAATAGTCCGTATGGTTTCCGGAATTCTCTTCCTGCTTCTGGCGGGCGTCATTTTCTGCCTTTCGGCGCAGGAGGGTGAGGAGTCGGACGAGCTGAGTATGGGCGTTATCAACGCTCTTTTCGGCGGAGGAGCGAGTCTCGCGGAGGCTCTCAACGCGTCGGTGCGCGAAATCTGTCATGTGCTTGAATTCAGCGCGCTTGCGCTGCCTCTGTTCGTTTTTATCTCGACGTTTCCGCTGCCTCTGAAATCCGTTTTCTTCACGTGCGTGGCCGCCGGATTTGTCTTTGCCCTCGGCGATGAGATTCATCAGTATTTTGTGCCCGGCAGGGCGTTTCAGCTCAGCGATGTGCTCGTTGATACCTTCGGCGTGGTTATAATGGCGGCGATATGCGTTTTCATTTATCGCAGGGTCAGAAGAAGAGCTTCCTCCCCCGCCCGCGCGACGGAGAATTCCGAAGCCGGGAGCGCCGTGCTCGAGGCCTTCTCCGCCTATGTGAGAAGCGAGCCGCTTACGGCTTTTGACCCGAATATCTTTGATGAATTCGCCGCGAAATCCGTTGACCATAAAATCCTGCCGATGACAGGCAGCGCTCTTTTGCGCTCGGATATTCCGCTGACAGACGCGCAGAGGAATTATCTCAGAGATGAAATATTCAGCTATGTCACGGTGCAGACTCGGCGCAGCGCTAAGTTCCTCGAGGCTTACAGAGCAATGACTTCGGCGGGCGCGAAGCCCCTTTGTGTCAAGGGAATTATCTGCCGCTCGCTCTACCCCGATTTTGACCTGAGAATATCCGCAGACGAGGATCTTATCGCCGGAGAAAGCGATTACCCCGTCTGCGAAAAAATACTGCTCGATATGGGATTCAGACCGCTCGACGGCTCCGGCGGCGCTTATGAGAAGGGATTTCTTCACTGGGAAAGCGGCTGCTTTATAGAGCTCCACAAGACGCTTCTCCCCGAGGACGGCGGAGTTTATTCGCGCTTCAACTCGGCTCTGGGCAATCTCTTTGAGAATCCCGCGTCCCTGCGCGTTGAAAAGACGGAGCTTCTCTGCCCCCGCGCGGAGAAACATTTCCTCTATCTCGTCCTTCACGCGTTCAAGCATTTCCTGATTTCGGGAATAGGGATAAGGCAGATTGCGGATATATCGCTTTTCGCGAAGGCGAACAGACTCGATATGAAAGGCGTTTACGAGGTCTGCGACGGGCTGAATATAAGCGGATTCCTCAGAGGAATCCTCGGTATCGGCGCCCGGTATTTCGGCCTTGACGGCGGTGAATACGGCGCTGATGAGGAAGATTTGCAGGATTTGATTTATGACATTATGAGCGGAAAAGCCTACGGACCCGGAGAAAGAGAAAAAATCCACTCGGGAACCGTCACCTTCAACCGCTACGCTAAAACAATCGGCTGCGGAAGGCCCGTTTTATCCGCCGCGCTTTTCCCCTCTGCGGAGAGTATGGCCAAAAAATATCCCTTCGCGGGAAGGCATAAGCTCCTGCTCCCGCTCGCTTATTTTCTCAGAGCCGCCGGCTACTTTTTCTCCTCTTATGACACGGCGGACACCGTCTCGCAGGCGGAGAGAAGAAACGAACTGATGAAAAAATATGATATTTTGAAATAAATCACTTGTAAAGAATATACCCTTATGCTATAATAAAAGGTGTATAAAATGATCGGAGGAAAAATCGTGAAGAAGATTCTGATTATATGCTCGCTGATTCTGGCGGCCTCATTTGTATTTGCCGGCTTCGCAGTTACCGGTTTTGCCGCCCCGAGCCCCGAAGCTACTGTTTACCCGCCTTCCGAATCCGAGACCCAGACCAAACCCCAGCCCGCAACACGCCCCTGGGAAGTTGTCGTGACAACGACCACTTCACCCTATCCCGGCGGAGTCGCAGGCAACGGAATGGGCGGTATCGGCGCGATTTCGGACCGCTATACCCCGAGCTTTTTCAACCCTGCCGGAGCGGCAGCCCGCGGAGGCAGGACCACAAGATCCTCCGACGGAAAGTATAACAACAATCAGGGCAAGGATAATCCCGACAGCCCCAACTACACGGGCAACAGGGCGGTAACATCCGATAAATCATCAACCTCGCCCAACACCTCCGCTCAGCGCACCGATTTTGTGATTCTCTTCCCGGTATTCATGATGATGCTCGCCGCGGCTGTGGTGGTTATCAGATCCAAAAAGGCAGTTAAAAATTCATAAAAAACCAAGGGGACCGCAAAGGTCCCCTTTTTATCGAAAGCAAACAGGTGAATTATGATCAGAAAGATTCTCTGCATTCTCTCGGCGCTCTGTCTTCTGTTTCTCTGCTCCTGCTCCATTAAGAAAGAGGAGCCGGTGACGCAGACCGAAACTCAGACGGAAACGACCGCTCTTCCCCTCCCGGATGAGACCTCCGCCGAACAGAAGTACCCGGAGCCCGTTGACTTCGACAAATATATGTCTGTCAACCGCGAGGTTTACGCCTATATCAAGGTGCCGGGCACAAATATAGATTACCCGATAGTCCAGAGCGGGCAGGATGACAACTATTATCTCAGAAGGAACTGGAAGGGAGAGCCTTTTCACAGGGGCTGCATTTTCACGCAGTCAGCGAACGCAAAGGAATTCACCGACCCCGTCACCGTCGTTTACGGCCACAACACGGGCAAGGGCGATATGTTCAGCCAGCTTCTGAGCTTTCAGGATAAGGAATTCTTTGACAGCCACGAGCTGTTTTATATCTTCATCCCCGGGCACATCCTCGTTTACAGGATTTTCTCGGCGCATTCCTACGATAACCGCCACATTATGAATTCTTATGATTTCTCTCAGCCCGAGGTGCTCAGGAACTTCCAGAACAGCCTTCTCAACCCCTCCGCCCTTCAGAAGAATGTCAGGGAGGATACGGTTCTCAGGGAATTCAGCGAGATAGTCGTCCTCTCAACCTGCGCCGAATCAAGAAGCGGAAGCGGCTACAGATACCTCGTAAACGGAGTGTTGATAAACGATGTTCTCACGGTTTAAATATACAGAGTATCCGAAATCCGTGCGCAAGAGTCTCATCGAGCGGGATAAACAAAAGGCAAAAAGCGAACGCGGCGGCCGCTCAAAGCGCAAAAAAACCATCATTACCGTTCTCGCCGTTCTGCTCGCCGTCATCCTCGCCTTCGGCGGAATCTTCGCCTGGTTCTGGATAAACAGCAAAAAGAATATTCACCCGAACGGCGAAATCAATTTTGAGCCCGGCGATGTCGGTATCGATGACGACACGGCGCCCGTGATTCACGACTCGGGCAAGATAATCGAATATAAGGGCGCGACCTACCGGTTCAATGAGAACGCCGTCTCTGTCGCGCTTATGGGCATTGACAAAGAGGTGCTCGGCACCGAATACGGTCAGGTGGGCACCGGCGGTCAGGCCGATACAATCGCTCTCGCCGTCTATGACCCGCAAAGCGGGAAGGTCAGCATCGCCGTCATCCCGAGAGACACGATGGTCGATGTCAACACCTACGATGTCAAAGGCGGATTCCTCGATATCAAGAGGCAGCAGATATGCGTTTCCTACGCCTACGGAGACGGCAGGGAGACAAGCTGTGAGAATACAATCCGCAGCATCAACCGCCTGCTGATGGGGATTCCCGTTGACCTGTATCTCGCCATGGACCTTGACGGAATACCCGCTCTCAATGACGCCATCGGCGGAGTAACGCTCACCTGCATCGAGACGGAGGGAAGATTCACCGAGGGCGAAACCGTAACGCTCAGCGGCGAGGACGCCGACGCTTATGTGCGCGACAGGGATATGAACAGGCTCGACGCCGACACCGCCCGGCGCGCAAGGCAGAAGCAGTATATGGAGGCCTACCTCTCCCAGGCGATGAGCAAAATCAAAAAGAATTTCTCGCTCATCTCAAAGCTTTATAACGAAGCGATGAATTATGTCGTTACCGATATTTCTCTCGACAGAGTGACATATATCGCCACCACCGCGCTGACAAATAATATCGCCGTCGCGGATTTCAGGACTCTCCCCGGCTCATACACCGAGGGCGAAAACTACGCGGAGTATATACCTGACGAAACCGCGCTGTTTGAAATGATACTCGATATGTATTATGTGAAGGAGTAACCGCACTCCTGCAGGAAAGAACAATACGGGGGAGCTCCGCTCCCCCGTTCATAAGCTCAGAGTCCGCGCCTGCCCGTGTGTTTGGATATTTCATCGGGAAATTCGGGGAAGCGCTTCTTGAGCTCTTTTTTGACTTTATATATCGTTTCTGATATTTTCGAGGCGAGAGCCTCAACCCCCTCCTCGCGCAGCGAGGGGTCTTCCGCTTCTGAAATAATGGTTATGAAGCTTTTAATGACAGACTGAGCAAAGTCGGCAAGCTCCCCGGCGGGTCTGTGCCCGCCGAGCTGACCAAGCGCCTCATCGACCGCGGCTTCACAGCCTCCGAAGGCGTCTTCGAGCGCGTCAGAAATGAATTCGCGCGGAGTGAGGCGGAGATACATAAGAGAGAGCGCAATAAGCTTGTCGGTCTTACCCGCCCCGATATAGTAGGCAAAATACTCCGAGATGCAGCATTTGTCATCGGCCTGCGCGAAGCAGTCAACCGTATTGCTCTGCCCCTCCCTGTCCCAGATATCTTCGCGGTCATCCGGGTCGGTGTTATCCACGGGTGTGGGTTTTTTGACTCTCCACGCGTCGATGACCGCCGTGTTGATGCAGGCGCTGATATATGACTCGGGGTTGCTGCCCGAGGTTATCTTCCTGTCCCAGTATCTGAAAACCTTGCAGGCAATATTATGAGCGAGGCTGACGGCTTCGGAGCCCGAAGCTTTGATAAGGCAGAGGTTCTCGGCCGAGAGTTCAAGGCCGGGCACGTATCTGTCAAAATACATCTCAAGCTCGGCGTCACACACGAAATGACCGGCTGTGCTGTCATAAAGCTCTTTGTTGCCGCACAGCTCACCGTAGCTCTCGAAGCCGTAATAATAAACTTTTTTGATAAGTTCATACTTGCGCAGTTCCTTGCGGACAAGGGAGTTTGCTCTGAGGAAGCCGCAAAAAAGAACAAAAGCTATCACGGCGAAGTATATGTCATCGGGGCTGAGCTCTCCGGCAACGGCAGCCGCGAGCGCCTCTTTTGCCAGGTCGCCGACTCTTGCGGCCTCGCCCGTAGCTACGGCTTTGGCGTAACGCTGTTCTTTCGAAAGCTTTTCGTCGGGATAGATAACCTTTTCCCTCCCGTTTTTCAGAATGACGGCGGGGTTATCCGTAATAAGTCTTGCGAGGGAAATTGCTCTGTTGACATATGTACCCATATCGGCACCTCCTGAATATGATTTAATTGAGTGATTCTTCCACTATTATTAAATCAAAAAGGGGTGGTACCGGTCGGTAGCCGGCGGTATTACGCGGTACCCGGGGGGTACTCACTTTTTAAATTCTTTTATCTGAGGAGGTCATATTATGGCGAAAATCACAATCGCGGAATTTATTCATCTTTTTCACGAAATCACAGAGCCGTCTTACTCTCACGCCGATTTTATGAAGCTTTTCTTTGAGAGCATAACAGTAATCCGCGAAGAGTCTTCGGACCTGACCGACCAGCTCAAAGAATCGAGCTACGAATGCAAGGCGGCCCTCGGTATCGATACCGAGTATTCATATAACGCAAAAAAAGAATCGTTCAGAAAATACTATACGGGCAAAGGCCTCACCGCCGTATTCAAAAGAATAAAGAAGTACTATCACAGGGATTATGTTAAGGCTTATATCGACGAAATGCCGGAATATGTTCAGGAAGAGCTTCTCGACAGGTTTGCAGAGTATCTGCCCAAATCCGCAAATCTCTTTTCGATAAGCGACGATATGGCCGACCTTATTGATTCGCTTATCAGGGATTCGGTAAATGAGGAGAAGGCAAAGCGCGAAAATTCCGGTGAAAAAGAAAAGGATGAAAAAGCGGGCCGCTCCGCCGCCAAAAAGACGGATGCCGTAAAGCGCAGCCTTGAGTTTTCAAAGAGATTCCTCCGCTCCGGAGCGAGCAATATTATCGATTCGGTCGATAAAAACGAAGAGGAGGAATTCGAGAGAATCGCCGACCTGTTTACCGATATCACTATAATCAGGCACGGGAACGAAACCGTCCGCGCCGACAACATCGCCCGCACTCTTCTCTTCATCGTTGAGGAGGGCTGCGCAGGCGAAAACAATAATATTCTTAAAATACGCGGGCCTCTCGGCTCCTATAAGAACCGCCTCGTTCAGTATCTTTATCTCAACATTCTGAAGGCCTGCGACGATATACTCCCCTTTTATATCGACCTTTCAATGTATGAGAAGGCGGGGAACGAAAAAGGCCTTGAGCCCGGCAGATTATATGAGAAACTCTTCGCCGCGGATTTCAAGGCGGTAAAGAAAATCGCCGACAGCTGCAAGGAGAGAACTCCGCTGATTATTCTTGACGGTATCAGGGATTTTTCCTGCGGAAGGGATTCGCTCTATTCGGGAATCGCCAAGAAGGTAACCGACAGCGGATTCAAGGTGATTTCCTGTATGAATACGGATTTCACCTCAAACAAACACAATAAGATAAAGTTTCACCCCCTCGCCCCGTCAAACTTCGAATACTATCTCAGAATCACCTCGATGCAGCTTTATTCCGAGGCGCAGAGCATAAGATTCATAGAGAAATGCATCGATATCTTTGACATTGAAACGCACGGGGTCTCCGCGAGGAAGATATATGACAAGCTTGTCGAAATGGACCTTGTGTCAATCGACGCATACTGGCTCGTTCATCTGCTCAGGCTGATGCTCGACAATATCATGCACGAGGAGCTGACCATATCCGACCTCTATCACGCGCTGTGTGTCAAATTTATCGGCGATGAGGAACTCATCAATTCCGCGGCGGAGCTGGCCTTCAACTATGAGTACAACAGGGCCGACTGCAGCGAGAGCGATTTCTGTTACGACCCGAGATGGAAGCTGATAAGAAAGCACCGCAGTATGCTTGATTATCTTATCGCCCTTCACTATGTCAACAAGCTCTCGGAGCTTGATTTCGGCAAGAGCAGGGAAGAGGTTGTCGCGGACCTTCAGTTTTTCAATATGGTTCTTCAAAAGAATATCACGCGCTTCATCATCTCTATGGTAAACGATGTTGATGACTATGAGCACAAGGTGATGACAATCTCCGAGTATTATTACAAGGACCTCTCCGTGCTCGGAAAGAGCGAGCTGACCTACTGGCTCGGAAGAATGAAAAACAACGTAAGGAAGAAGCGCAGCGTCAAATATCTTCGCCTGTTCAAAGAAACAGAGGAAAGCAGACTCCAGAACCCCTCCCTGAGCGAATTCAAAAGGCGCAACTGTATGTTCCTTCTCAGGGGCATCAACGTATCCCTTATTTATGAAAAAGACAGGGACGCCCTCAGAGAGTATATGACCTCGCTTCTCAACGACAAGACGGCAAACGAAATCAACAGAGGCTTCCATCTTGAATATTACGGCGATAAGTTTTTTATTCCGAATAAGACTCTGCTCGATTTCAGGGACGTGCTTTCATCGGGCAAAAACACGCTCAACATTCTCTGCCTTTCGCTTGAGAAAAAGCTCTCCTCAAAATCGTTTGACTATGTGGCCGTTCTTGAGCTTTTCACACTGTGCAGCCTGATTCAGGCGCGCATTGAGAGCAGAAGCCCCGGAGTTCTCGATGTTTCGGAATATCTCTCGAAAACCTGCAGATACCTCGAGTGGATTCTCGGGCGCGATATTCCCTCCGATTTAACAGGTCTCAGGGAGTATTTCGACTGGGTTCTCGAGGAATTCTCATACGTGGATTCCACCGAGGATAAGAAATACGATAAGGAATCCGTTTACGGCCTTTTCGGCACCGCAAGGTATGTTGTCAGAAGAGGCTGGGAAGACAGGAATGTCCCCTATCCCGAAAACATCGTTGAGCATATGTATAACTGCTGGCTTATGGGGCTCCTCTATCTTCCCGACAGATATGAGGATGAAGATTACAATAAGCAGACAATTCTGAATATGCTCCTGATTCACGACCTCGGTGAAACCGTCACCGGAGATATTTCAAGGCCACAAAAGGCAACCGATCCCGAATTCTACAGGAAGCAGGAAAACCTTGCCCTTCAGGCGCTTCTTCTCTCCGATACATATCCCTCGATGCCCTCTTTCAAAACCCAGCGCGACTGCTGGAATGCCTGGTATCACAAGAAAGATATCAATTACGAAACTGCCGGGGATATTGATGACATTCAGGCAATTTATCAGTATTGCGAATACTGTCTGACAAACCCCGAGTGCTTTACCGATAATGATATACGCGACTGGCTCGGAGGGCTGGACAAGCTCAATACGGATATCGGAAAAGATATGGCCCGTATGCTCATTATCGATAACGGCAGATTCGCCTCGATTATCGATAAATATTATAAGAATAAATAATCCCGTTTACCCGCAGATATAATAATCCCGCCGCGCGACGGTCTTTCCGTCAGCGCGGCGGGTTATTCTTATGCGTCATTTATAAGTTGTATTTTATCCCGAAGGCGAGATAATCGTCCTTGTTGCCGCCGCCGTTATCGCTCCAGAAAACATACTCTTCCGGCGGGAAGCGGCTTAATTCACCGCTTTCGACAACCGAAAAATGTTTATACCATTTTTCCGGCATCCTCAGCAGGGTTATATTTGAATTGAGATTTTCCTTGCGGTACAGCGGTTTGTTTTCATAGAAATAGTTCGCGAAGGTCTGAGGGCTCACGGTGCCCCAGTTCACCAGGGCTGTCTGATTTATGCAGGCGATTTCCGAATCCTCCGCCTTTGAGAGCAGGTAGCAGGCCGTGACTTTGAGGATACTGTTCACGGATTTGTTGCAGGCGTTTTTATTCTTGCCGGAAACATAGCGCAGAGAGCGCTCTGTTTTCTTTTTTTCAGTCCTGCAGACAAAAACACAATCCTCAAAGAAATCTCTTTCGCAAACAAGATAATACCGCTTGAGCGGACCCGCTTCAAAAGCATCCGCGAGGATTCTTTCATAAGTGATTTCCCTGAATGAATTACGGGATAAATCTGATGAATACATATCCTTCTCATACCGGTATTTTTTGGGAAGAATGACTTTTCTCCACTTTTCCTGCGTGAAAAAGCCCTTGAGAAACGACTCCTCTCCGGTAAAGCCGCACCAGGCCTGCAGTTCCTCGATTCCCTTCTCTTCGCTGAAGCTCCCGTCAGGAGCGAAAGCGGCGGCTCTCGCGACAGTCAGCATCGCTCTGTCGAGCCCTACCGTCTGATTACCGCTTTTGAGAGAACTTAACCTGGTGCATTTTGAAGGGTCGGCGGTGTATTGCAGATACTCTGCCTTCTCATTTAACATATTCTTCCACCTCCGGGATATTATCGTCTCCGGAAACGGCGCCGAGTATTTCATCGGTTCTGAAGATATTCCAGAACGCCGCGTGATTTTTATCGGCCGCCTCAAC
>CACZTQ010000290.1 GCA_902784155.1 Oscillospiraceae bacterium | reverse complement strand
TTCTCCTTGTTTCTTCACCTCACCGCCTCGCTTCATCCGCCACTGGCGGCGCTTCGGCGGTTCGCCCCCGTTCTCGGAGAGGGCCAAGGTTTCTTTACCGAACTAATCATATAATTCGAAGCGAAGCGACCCGATATTGCACATTGCTAATTGCACATTGCTGATTGCTGACCGTTTCTCGCGACCGATACGGCGAAAAATCCGCCGCAGGATTCTTTTGAAACGACTTCGGTCACGAAGTATCTTATGTCGTCCATCGCGTGGTCATTCTCCTTGATGACCGTGTCATCCGCCGCCTTTTCGCTCCAGCGGTAGAGACCGAATTCCCTTATTGTATCCGCGCATTCGCGGCCTATGAGAATTTTTTCCTCGCGCAGAGCATCCTGCACCCGCCTGATTCCGTCCGTGACATCGTTTTTCGCGGGAATCACACGGAATCTGCCGTGCCGGCGGATGCATTCGATGAAGCTCGCGGCGGACGGGTCCGCGATAACCGCCTCAATCTCCCTTTCGCCCGCGAGAGCGCAGAGCGCCTCATAGTGCTCGCCGTCCGTGCGCCTTTCGCCGGTCTTTCTGCTGTCATAGTAGTATTCCTTTATTCTGTACCACCTGCCGCAGGAGAACCCCCACAGCCCGAAGGACGAGGGGTTGACAGTCCCGTAATCGCAGGAGATGAAGTATCTCTCACACTCCGCGGGCGGGTCCTTCACGTGCTTTTCCCTTGAAAACATCGGGTAAACGCAGCCTCTCGCGGCAACCCATCTGCCGAGGATGAATCTCTCCCTGAATACGCCGGTGTAAAGCCTCTCATAGCGCTCGAGCGTCGCGGGGCTCAGCGACGGATTGTCGCGCATGACAAAATGGATATAGAGAATGTTTTTCTCCTTCGCTTTTTTAATCCACTCCTCGTGAAACCAGTGCATCGGGTGCTCGGGGTTGCAGTTGAACCAGAATTTCGCGCCCTCGAGCGAGCATCTCGCGAGAGCCTGCTCGGCGAATGAGCGGGGCATAAGGGCAACCTCGTCAAGCATCACTCCGCCCAGGGTGATTCCCTGAATGAGCGAGGCCGAGCTCTCATCCCTTCCGCCGAATATATAGAAAGAATTCCTGTGACCGAAGGCGCTTATTTCAACGAGATTGCGGCTGAGCTTTTCGGTCACGTCGAATCCGAGAGAGCGTAGCAGCGGGAGCACGGGCGAGGTTATGTTGCGCCTGACGGACGCGATGGTCCTGCCGCAGACGGCAAATCCCGTATCGCTGAAATTCACCATTGCCCAGGTTATGAACGAAACGGACATACAGAGCGTCTTGCCGCTCCTCACCGCGCCGTCGCAGATAATCCCGTCATACCGCCGCTCCGCTTCGGGCAGCCACCAGGTCAGCACCTTCATCTGTTTCGGTGAAAACGAGGTGAATTTATTCTTCGCCATCTTCATCACTCGCGGGCGAAACGCTCCTTGAAAGCGCCTCGATGAAACCCTCCGCGCCGCCCGATTCAGCCCTGTTCATTTCGAGCAGCCTGTCAATCGCCTTCAGCCTGTCATAGAGCTTTATCTCGCTCACGCAGGCGCCGCTTCTCTTGAGAGATGAAACGTTGAAAAGATCAAGCTTCTTTATTCGCCTGTCGCTGAGCGTTTCGGAATTCAGCAGAAGCTTCACGGCGTCCGCGCAACTGCCGAAAGCAATGTGTCTGAGCGCCTCCTTTATTTTTTCGGTTTCCGTATTACCGCCTCCTTTTTGCCAAGGGGGTAACTCCGCCCTTCTGCCACGCGTAATTTTGCTGCGGGCAGGCGGCCGGATGAAAAACCCCCTCACCCTAAGGCGAAAAAGCGGTTTTTGTCAACCTGTTTGGGTTGACAGGATTTTTTCGCCGCCTCCCGTTTTCTCGCTTTTTCTCCGTTTTTCTCGCCCGGAGATGCGTTTTTCTCTTTTTCACAAAAATTTTCCGAGCATGGAAAAACGCCGCGCGGCAATGCCGCGCGGCGCTGTCTGCATATATTGAATTTTGCGTTTTTATTCTGCGAAAAATTCCCTGCGATTCACAAACTGTGACTCGCGCGGACGGTCTCGATTACTCGCCCGCCGTCTCCGGCGCTTCAAACTCTTCCTTCCTGAGCGCCTCAAGCTCGGCGTGGATGGTTTCGAGCTTCTTCTTTGAGAGGCTGTAGCCGGCGAAGAGGATTATCGCCATCACCGCGAGCATTATCGCGGGCACAAGGGTTGAGATATCATAGAGCCTGTCGAGCACTTCCTTTGACTGGCCGAGACCGACGCGCTCGGTATCGTAACCGATTATGCCGAGAAGGATGGGGACTCCCGCGCCCGCGAGCGTCTGACCGAGCTTCCTTGTGAACGAGTAAACGGAGTAGGCCGTTCCCTCTTCGCGGCGCTTTGTCCTGAGCTCGTGATAGTCGATAACGTCCATAACGAGCGCCCAGACTTCAAGCACCAGGAAGGTCTGCCCCATACCCGAGAAGAAGGTGAAGGCGAGGAAGACATAGGGATTGTGAGCGAGAGGCGTTCCCCTCATCGCAAAGAGGATGATATTCACTATCGCCGCGAAGCAGAGACCTGCCGCGCAGATTTCTTTTTTGCCGAATTTTCTTATGAGCTTGCCCATAAACGGGATGAAAATCGCCATCGGTCCGTAGGTGCATACCGTGACAACGGCGTAGAGGCCGGGCTTCGCGAAATAATCCTTGAAAAGATAGTTGAAGGCCGTCTGGTAATACATCTGGAAGGCGATGAGAAGCATCGAGACAATACACAGGGCGATAAAGGGGAAGTTTGAAAACAGGTCTTTTATCGTCTTGAAGGGATTGTACTTGCTGTCATTATGCTTCGGGGGAAGAACTACTCTCTCTTTTGTCAGCTTGAAGTGAACGAAATAGACGAGAATTGAGAGCATCGCGAGAGCGAGAACGGCAACGGTGAAAACGCCGGAATTTAGCTGCTTTACAACATTGCCAGCTTCGTCAACAACCTCTCTGCCCGCCTCATCGCGCACGACCGAATAGACAAACATCGGCAAGAGAATCTGACCGGGCAGACCGCCGACGCCCGCGCCGATTGAGCGCCACATCGAGAGCGAGGAGCGCTCGATTTCGTCATCCGTCACAACGGAGGCGAGAGAGCCGTATGGAATGTTGACCGCCGTGTACATCATACCATAGAGAATGTAGGTGACATAGGCGTAAACGATATATTTCGATTCGGGTATAAAACTGAATTTTGTGAACATCAGGCCCGCCGCGACGGCAAGAGGGATTGAAAACCAGAAGATATACGGCCTGAAGCGGCCCCATTTGGTCGGCTTTCTCGAATCGATAAAAGCTCCCCACATCGGGTCGTTGATCGCGTCCCATATACGGGCAATGAGCATGAGCACGGTAATCTGACCGAGAGGGATTTTGAGCGTGTCGGTATAAAACACCGTGAGGAAAGAACCTATGAGCGAAAAGGTCAGAAGGCCGCCCGCGTCGCCGAGGGCATAGCCCACCTTATCCTTGAATTTTATTCCGTGAGTTTCGTTGAGTGTTGACAAAACATCAGCTCCCCTTTAAAGAATTAGGTGACAGCGCCCCGGAGCAGGAGGCATCACGCTTCCCCTGCGGGCCCGGCGCCCTGTTATTTTATCAGCAGAGAGATTCCGCTGATGAGCATCAATATATAGGTTATAATGAGGAATACCTTGCGGCTGAGCTTCCTGCTTATCAGATTGCCGATAACGAGCGCCGCCGCGAGCACCGCGACCGATATGAGAGTCAGCTTCACGGTCGGCGGGGTGAACCAGCCCGCGTGAATATCCGTTGCGAAGAGTATGCCGTTGAGGATTATCCACACCGCGCTGAGAGTGCCCCTGAATTCATCCTTGTCCCGGAGCTTTCCGCTCGCGTAGGTGACAAGCAGAGGGCCTCCGCATACAAACATCCCGTGAACTATTCCCGAAATGACGAGCAGCACCGCCGAAACGGCCGCGGGAAGCTCTCTGTCCTCTTTTTTTCTGAAGAATTTCACGGCGTTCATCACGGCGAAAACTATGACGATTATGCCGAGCGTCTTATAAAGAAGCGAGGGATTCCCCGTGAAATACCGCTTCAGATACATACCCGCCGCCATACCGGTGAACATTATGCCCGTCATTTTGGCGAGCTCTTTTTTATTGATATGCCTGAAACAGACAGCTACAACATAGACCGAGGCGATAAGGCCGAGCACATTGAGCACGGGCTTCGCCACATCGTAGCCCACAAGCATTATCGAGAAGGGCATCGCGAGCACCGTTCCGGCAAAGCCCGTTATGCACTGTATAATGTTTGTGAGAAAAACTACCAGTAAAAATAATACGGATTCAAGCATCAGAATTTTTCAACGGGTATTCCGAGCAGATTGCCCAGAGCTGTTATGCTGTCGTAAATATCGCCGTAGGCAACAGCAAAATGAGGCTCCCATCCGCCCTTGACGGCGCTCTCGATTATTTCGCGGGAGTTATTCACGGTCTGAATAACGGCCGAGGTGCCGTAAAACTGCCTGGGCTTATCGAGCGCTCTGCCTTTGGCGGCAAAGAATCTGAAGGAGCCGTCCGCCTGCCTGCCGATGCGGAAAATCGTGACCTTTTCCTCAGGTCTGCAGCCGAATTCAAGAGTGGGGCCTATTTTTCTGTTGCAGTGAACGCCTGCGCAGGCTCCCGTATCCTCTCTCGCGAGCGAGCAGGGCGCCATACCGCAATGCCAGAATGTGATTGTATTCTCTCCCTCGTCGAGCGAAACGGGGTCGCCGAAGAAGGCGCCCTTGCCCGTAAGGAAAGTTGAAACATACATACTCAGCGCTCCGTAGGCATCCGCCTCGCACGCGCTCGGTATGCCGAGATCGTTGAGAATCCCGAGGACCGAACAGACGGGGGTGCCGAAAGCGGTGAAGAAATCGGGCCAGCAGCGGCTTGCGAGCGCGCCGATGTTGTTTGCGCTCACATAATCCGAATACGCCTTGTAGAGGCGCGCGAAATCGTTGACATTTTTGCCGTCAATCGAATCAAGCCCGTTTATTCTCTTTGAAGCGTCCTCGAGGAAGGACGCGATTTCATCGTCTGTAAAGGCCTTTGCCTTGTCAATCAGCTCTCTCGCCTCGATTGATTCGAGCCTCACGCCGAATACCGAGAGCATATCGGCGTCAAGAGCCCTGCCGAAGCCGAAGCCCTGGGGAGTATGCCCCACCTGGAGCAGACGCAGGGATTTCATTGCCTTGATGACCTTCGCCGCGGCTATTGCCGAGGAGACCGAAGCCCCGACTCCCTCCTCGTCGGGCGAGCCGAAAACATATTCAAACCGTCTGCCGAAGGCCTTGAGCGTATTGCCCGCGCTGAAGGCGCCCGTGAGCGAGTTGAGGCGCAGCCTCGTACCGTCTATGACGGGCTCGCGCAGGGTCCAGAGCAAAACGGGGCAGTCGAAGTGATGAAGCACCTCGCTGATATACGCGGCGTTCGCAAACGTGAGATTCTGAAAGATGACAAGGTCCGCGTCAAGGGATGAAATGTAGCCCGCGAGCTTGTCGATTGTAAGGAGCATCTCATCGGGGCAGACTGTTGCGGGCTCGATTTCCTTCAGGAGCGTGGCGCTTTTTTCAAACAGGCTCTGCGCGCTCTCGAGGTGAAAGGTTCCCACGCCCGCGGGAACATATACTGCTTTAAAACCCATTGTAATCAGTCCTCGATTCCGTTAACGATTTTGTAGGTGGCGCGGAAGTCGCCCTTGCCCATACCGGCCTGCATTCCCTTGTCATAAACCGCCTTGCAGTTCTGAAGACCGGGCATCGGGAGCCCCGCCTGCTCGGCGAGACGCTGAGCTATGCCGAGGTCCTTATTCTCGTTTTCGAGCGAGAACGCGGTGGTCCAGTTATTGTTTTTGAGGTTTTCCTTCTGCGATTCGAGATAGAAGTTGCCCGCTCCGCCGTAGGAGACGGCAGTCGCGAAATCGTCTATAGAAATGCCGAGCTTTCTCGCGAGACCGAGAGTCTCGTTGACGCCGTTCTGAATCTCGGCAACCAGTGTGTTGTGGCAGATTTTCATCGTGATGCCCATACCGTTGTCGCCCATACGGATGACATTGCAGCCCATATATTTGAGGATGGGCTCTATGACGGGATAGAGCTCCTCGTCGCAGCCGACAAGCACTCCGAGAGTGCCGTTGATTGCGGCGGGCTTTGATTTGACGACGGGGGCGTCGGCCCACTGAGCGCCCTTCGCCTTTATCATCGCGGCGCATTCAAGCGAAACAGAGGGGTCGATTGTGCTCATATCGATACAGATTTTGCTGCTGTCGATATAGGGAAGAAGCTCTGTGTAAACTCCTTTGACGTGCTCCGATTTGGGCACCATTGTAATGATGACATCAGCGTTTTTCGCGACCTCAATATTATTCTCGCAGGGGATTGCTCCCTCGGCGGCAAGCTTCTCAACCTGCGCCTTGTTGAGGTCGGAGACGAAAACCTTGTCATCGTGCTTTTTGACTATGTTGGCAGACATGGATTCGCCCATGATGCCGAGACCTATAAATCCTATTTTCATATCTTATTACTCCGTGATTGTTTTATCCCAGGCGGCCTGGAATTTCGCAAGGCCGTAGTCGGTGAAGGGGTGATAGAAGCTGTCTTTGAATACCTGAAGGCCCGCGGTGACGATATCCGCTCCCGCAACGGCGCAGTCAACTATCTGCTTGCCGTTTCTGACAGCGGCGCAGATAATCTGAGTCTCGCCGTAGAAGCCGTAATTCGCGTACATCTCAACTATATCGTTGATATATCCCACGCAGTCCTCTCCGCTGTTTTCCTTCCAGCCGATGAAGGGCGAAACGAAGAGCGAGCCGTTTTTGGCGGCTATGAGCGCCTGCGAGGCGGAGAATACGAGAGTGAGATTCGTGCGTATTCCCTCTTTTTCGAGGCGGCGGGCGGCGGCTATGCCGGCATCCGTGCAGGGGATTTTAATAACGAAGTTTTTGCACATAGAGGAAATCTTCCTCGCCATTTCAACCATTTCGTCCGCGTTGTCGAGATGGGGATTGATTTCAACCGAAATCGGGAAAACGTCCCAGCCCTCGATGCCCTTTTCCTTAACGAAATCGGCGAGCTCCGCGATTACGGTGTAGAAGGGCTTGCCGCTGTTCATAATGTGGTTGGGGTTTGTTGTGATGCCGTCAATCCCGAAGGTGTCATAAGCTTCGCGGATTTCATCGATTTTTGCCGAATCAAGAAAGTACTTCATTTTTGATAGCCTCCATTATTTCTGTCAGATTTTTGTCTGAATTTTTTCTGTAATAAACGGGGATTCTGCCTATGGGCGCCTCGACCACATAGAGCCCGCCGCCGAGCTCCCTGCCGGTGCCCAGCTCAATCCACTCGTCTTTGGGCAGATAGACCTGTCTGAGCGCCGCGCCCTGTTTGAGCACCGGGGCGACAAGGATGTCTCTGCCGAGCAGATACTCCGTGCTCTCGGAATACGCCCTCTCTTCGTCATAGTAGAAGAAGAGCGGTCTCACGACTCCGACGCCCTTCTGCGCGTTATATGCGACCGCCTCTTTGAGATAGGGCTTGAGCAGAGCGTGGATTCGGCTCATCTTTGACTGATGGCAGATGACCTCCTCCGTCGCGTCAAACTGGGCGTTGAGGTCGGGGTTGTTGCCCTCGTGGCTCCTGAGAAGGAGTGAGAAGGCGTTCATTTCGCACCAGCGCATATAGAGCTCTTCGCTCCTGCACATCTTGCCGAAGGTTGTGTAGCCGCCCGTATCCGAGTGGCTCAGGCCGAATCCGCTGCAGGTGAGCGAAAGCATTGCGGGTATGACCGAGGGCATACCGTTATCGACCGTGAAATCGACGTGATTGTCGCCGTTCCACATCATGGTGGAGCGGGCGGGAGTGCCCGAATATCCGGCGCGGGTGAAGAACATTATCTCGCCGAGCTTTCCGGCCTCCTCAACGGCCTCCCTGTTGAGCTTTGCCCATCTCGCGGGCCAGGTGTTGTGAACGGCCTCGGGGTCCTCTCCGCTGTAAAGCACGCAGTCGGTCGGCAGATATTCGCCGAAATCCGCCATCCAGCCGGCGAGACCGAATTCTATCATATTCTTTTTAATTACATCCTTGAGCCAGTTCCACGCGTCGGGATTTGTCAGGTCAACCATAGCCGCGGGGAAGGTCGTTATCGTGACGTAGTAATCCCCGCCGTCTTTGTTTTTGACGCAGTAGCCCTT
>CACZTQ010000289.1 GCA_902784155.1 Oscillospiraceae bacterium | reverse complement strand
GCCGGAGTCAGACCGGTGAAGGCAGGCTATGAAGAATTTATCATCAAACCGCAGATTGAAAAACCCGATAAAATTAACTGCGTCGTGCCCACGGTAAAGGGCTATATTAAAGTTACAGAGGAGAAAACAGACAGCGGATTCAGTCTTGACGCCTCAATCCCCTGGAATTCTACCGCGCTTATATATCTTCCTTATTCCGGTGGGCAGACGGTTTCGCTCAACGGCTCCGTCATTTACCGTAACAATAAACATGTTGAGTCCGGTGATGCTGTTTTTGTAAATATCGATAACGGCTTTGCCGTATTCTCTGTCAGCCCGGAAGAAGCTGCGGAGTGTCACTTTGAGGTTTCGGATTAAACCGTTTAAAGTCTATAATCATAATCGACGGAGGGTTAATAATGAAAAGTATTCGCGGCTTTGCAGATGATTTCAAAAGGAATCAGCTTGCGACCATACATTCCGTTAAAAAACTTGACGGTAATATTTATCTGCTTGATTATAAAAACGACTATCATCTGCCTGAGCTTTTAGAACGCGGGGTAAAGTCAATCGGCGAGCTGATGGCGTTTGCCGCCGACGCTCTTACTCTCGGAATCCGGGTGTTCAGATCGGGAACGGACAGGGGAGCGGGCTGCACAACATTTGAAACTTACACGCCCGAAGGCTCTCATCTTTTGGCAAGGAACTTCGATTTTAAAACAGCTCCCTGCTTTGTCGTCTGGACCAATCCGCAAAAAGGATATTCGTCTGTCAGCGTTGTTGACAATAATTTTATGGGATACGGAACCTCGTGGCCTGTCAGACGCTTTAATTCCTACAGAGCTTTGCTTGCCCCTTACTGCTGCGTTGACGGTATGAACGAGAAGGGGCTCGCTATCGCCGTTTCGCAGCTCAGGGCTAAAGCTACCAATCAATCCGGATACGGCAAAAAGGATATAACCACCACCGCTTTTATCCGCGCCGTGCTCGATACCTGCGCAGATGTTGACGAGGCGGTAAATCTTATCAAGAATTATAATATGCACGATTCTTTATGGACCAATTATCATTATCAGATCATAGACGCTCACGGCAGAAGCGTGACGGCTGAGTATATAGATAATGCCCTGCATATCTATGAACGCGGGAATCCGGAATACGATACCGCCGGCTCTGTCTTTGAGGATGACGGAATGAATCTGCAGTACGCTTCAAATTTCAGCCTGACTAAAGACATCGGTTCATTCAGTATTGAGCAGCACGGTGAGGACCGAATCAATGCGGTCAAGAAGGCTCTCTCCTCTAAAGATGGCATTCTCACCGAACTTGAAGCTATGGACCTTCTCTCTCACGTAAAGCTTGATTATAAGCACGACAGATACCCCTGGAGCGTCACGGCGCTCTGGAGCGCAGTTTATAATACATCCTCGGGTACACTTAAAATTGCGGCAAATAAAGACTACAAAAACATTTACACTTTCAATATTAGTGAGCCCTGTAAAATAATTGACCGCGAATCGATTAATGATTCCGCCTATCCCGAAGTCAAGTGGTCTCATTGAATTGAAGCCGTCCGCTTTTCTGCTGTTTCGAAGGTGAAGATATTATGAAAAAAGTAATTTCAAAAAAGAATCCGATTATACCCGGTATGGGCGTATGCGACCCTCATATCCATATTTTTGACGGCAGAATGTATCTTTATGCTTCTCACGACGCCGTCCCCGATTCGCATAATTTTGTTATGCACGACTGGCAGATATGGTCGTCGCCCGATGCCGTTGAATGGACTCTTGAATCAACAGTCCGCCCCGAGGATTTCTTTATGGGGCCGTCCTGTGACTGCTGGGCTGTTGACGTAGCTTTCAGAAACGGAAAATACTATTATTATTTTTCCGACGGGAGCCGCAGAATCGGTGTTGCCGTCTCCGATAACCCCGGCGGACCGTTTAAAGATGCTCTCGGAAAGCCTCTGCTCGACGGCACCTTAACCACGACAAGAGAATATGACCCCTGCGTGTTTGAGGATGATGACGGCGAATTCTATCTCGTCTTCGGCGCTCCTTCCTGGTGTTACGGAGAGGGCTGCGGATATTTCATTGCCCGCCTTAATGAGGATATGATTTCTTTTGCCGAAAAGCCGAAGAAAATTGAGCTTGACCACTGCGGAGACGATAAAGCTTCGCTCAATAAATTCGGCGGTAATTATTATTTCAGTTACGGCGGATTTTACGCTGTCTCTGACTGCGTTTACGGCCCCTACCGTTTTCTCGGCCACACCGCTTCGACCATTGATCACAGCAGCTTCTGTGAATGGAACGGGCAGATATTCCAGGCGATAACTGTCAAGGAGCAGACGGAAATGTACCGCTCAAGCGGTCTTTGTTACGTTCATATCAGAGATAACGGCGAGCTCGTGACAGATCCTCTTATTGTCGAATACGGCGTTGGGCAATATGATTCCGAATGGAACCGTATTGAAGCCGAGTGGTATATGAAGGGAGTCAATGTCACAAAAACCGAGAATAAAGTCCTTTTCGGCTTCTGCGTTTCCTGCAGAGAAAGGGCTGTGCTGACATATCCCAAAATCCGCAATCTTTCCGACAAGACAGGCTTTTCGCTTGATTACTTCTGCCTCGGAGGCAAGGCTTCCGTCGAGGTGAGAACGGGCAGCGAAAACGGCCCTCTTCTCGGGATCATCAACATCGACAATCCGGCAGACACGCTTGAATGGTACAGCAGGAGAAACAGCTTTTTCCGCTTTGAAAAACTCAACTGCGATTCCGCCGACCTTTATCTTATTCTGAAACCCGAAAGCGGCGCTGAGCTGATGATTGACAGCTTTCATTTTATTACGGAGCCCGCTTTATGAATATAATGCAGAGAATCGCAACACATAATCTGAGAGGCGATTATATGAGCAAAAAACTTTTATCGGTATTATTGACGGCGATAATTATAATCGGAGCGGTTTCTATGGGAATATCTGTTCACGGCGAAGAGAAAAATTCGATATTCGTAAGTCCGCAGGGGAGCGATAACGGGAGCGGCGGTTTTGACAGCCCGCTCGCGACTTTATCTGCCGCCAAAGAGCTTGCGAAAGAAAAAGACGGCGAAGTGACTGTATATTTCAGGCAGGGAACTTATACGGTTTATGATACTGTTGAATTTACACCCGAAGACAGCAATATAACGTTTAAAGCATACGGCAATGAAAAGGTTGTTTTCACCGCCGGAGTGCCCTATACAGGCTTTGAAAACTGCACGGTAAATGGAGTCAAAGCATTTAAAAAGACAGTCGGAAAAGACGCTGATTTCAATATTCTCTTCAGCGAAAAGACAACTCTTAAAAGAACAAGATTTCCCGAGAGCGGATATCTTCATATAAAAGAAGTTGATGAAAAATACTGTATAAATCCCGACCTTGCGGTTGACGCCGATTTCCATAAGGGCTACACGGCTCTAATAGCCGATAAAAACGATATTCCTTCGCTCAGAAACGAAAAAGACGTTGTTGTCCGCGTGCTTCATTTCTGGAAGGACGAGATGCTCGGAATCAAGAGCTATGACGCTTCAAGCGGGCTTATGCAGTTTACCAAGCCTTCGTCTATGACGTTTCACAAAAACGAGAGATATTTTCTGGAGAATGTATTTGAATCTCTCGACAGCCCGGGCGAATGGTATCTCGACAAATCCGAAGGCGTTCTGTATTACATCCCGTTTGAGGGAGAAACAGCTTCGGAATTGACTCTGTGGGGAGGGGAGACCGAAACCCTCATAAATATTGACGGAGCTGACGGCATCCGGTTTGAGAATATAGTTTTCAGAGGCAACGGTTTCAGGGTACCCGAAAATAGAGATTTTTCCCAGGCGGCATACGATGCTCCCTCCTGCGTAAAGTGCAGCAATTCATCGGGCTTCACAATAAAGAACTGTGAATTCAGAGATATTGCCGCCTGCGCGGTATTCATGGGCGTTAATGTTCAGAATGCCGCTGTTGACAGCTGCCTGTTTGAGAATACGGGAGCACAGGCCGTTTATATCAGAGGCGATAATCTAGAAGAGGGAGACAGCCGCGTAACCAAAAATATTGATGTTACAAATAACCTGATTTCGGGATTCGGCAGAGTTTTCTATAACGCGGTCGGAATCCTCATAATCAACGCAAACTCCGTAAACGCCTGCAACAACGAAATTCACGACGGTTACTATACGGCGATTTCCGTCGGCTGGGTATGGGGCTACTCTCATAACATTACTTTCAATAATAAAATCTGCGATAATCTGATTTACAATATAGGTCAGGGCTGGCTTTCGGATATGGGAGGAATCTATACTCTCGGCAATCAGAAAGGCACCGTACTTTCCGGCAACGTGATTCATAATGTCGCGGCAGACCCCGGCGAAGGCGGTTACGGCGGCTGGGGAATCTATCTTGACGAGGGCTCGTCATATATCGTTGTTGAAAAGAATCTCACCTTCGCCTGCGGAAGTGACGGCTATCATCTTCACTACGGAAGCGAAAATATAATACGCAACAACATTTTTGCTCTTAACGGCGAGTCTCAGATAAGAGTTGTTTCAAATCTTAAACGAGTCGAGGGCGGCAGCAATACGGCTACTTTTGAAAACAATATTCTGCTCTCGGACGGCAGAGCGATGTGTTTCTCACGCCTTGTTGACAGGGAAGCCTATACCGAAAAAGGCAATATAATGTGGGACCTCAGTAACGGAAGCGATGTCTATTCAAGCGTTGACTCCGCCGATAAGTCTATGGGTTATGAGACCGCGAGGCGCAGAGATTGGCTCAAAAACTCCGTTGCAGCCGATCCCCGATTCAGAGACGCGGCGAATTTTGATTTTGAAATCAATGAGAATTCTCCTGTATTCAAAACGGGCTTTGAGAAATTCGATTATACTCTTGCCGGCACAAAGAAAGGCACGGTAATCGGTATTTCGGCCGAAGGCGGTCAGACCGCTTATAACTCACAGGCCTGCGCCGTTGAATACACCCGTGCTAGAGAGCCGTTTCACGGATTCCTTTTATTCTGGTATAAGATAGTTGATTTCTTTACCTGGATATTCGGGAATAATTAAAGCGTAATTCTCAATCGGGTAAATAGTCAAGCAGCCGGGTCGTTTTTTCCGGGAGGGTAAAATGACTGAAGATAACAATAATAAAATCGCCTGTCGCTCTGATTGGAAAACTGAGCCGATGCCCGAAGAAAGGGAGACCTTCATTCTCAAAAGAGCTTTCAGCGAAAAAGAAATGAGCGCTCTGCGCCGCGGCAATATTCCACGCGAGATGGAAGACAAGTGGTTTTGGTTTATGGAGGATTCTGCTCTTTGGGCGCATCGCAGCTGGACGGGTTATTGCATTTACCGTATTGATTTTAAAGAAGATAATAATCACATCGTAACCGTCAACCGTAATCCCGGGCAGTATAAATGCACCGATATTTCCGAAGATATTGCGAATCTGAATAATCTTCTTGATTGGTGGTCACGCGCTCCCTATGATTATTATAATGAGTGGCTGTCGGAAACCGCCGAAGCGCTGAAAAAAGCTCAAGAAAAAAACTGAATAGCATGAACAGACTAACAGACAAAGATTGCCGCTGCATTTTGCAGCGGCTTTTGATTTCGGCCGGTAATTATTCCGGTCCGGTATTAAAAAGTTCACACAAAGTTTTTATTTATCTTATTGAAAAAAATATTATAAGTGATATAATAGCGTTTCAGAATTATGCGAGAGCTTTATTATAATCGCAGAATTGATTGTTTTCAATTAAGGAGCCGTAATTATGAAAGCATTACATAAATTGATTTGCCTTGTTTTATCCTCGGTTATTGCTGTTTCTGTTATATTTGCATCGGCTGCCGTTACCGGAGCCGCATCTTATCCCTCCAAAGTTCCTGTTATTTATATACACGGCGAGGGCTCCGCAATCGGCACTTATGATGAGAACGGGGAATTTCATCGCATTGACGATATGACAGTAAACGGCGAAGAGCTCACTTCTCTCTTTACCGAAAACAGCGACATTCTTCTCAAAGCCTCGGTTACACAGGATTGGTCCGATTTCTGCGACCTTGTTGCCGGTTATATGATTGAATCATTCGGCGGTCTCGCTCTCGGTAAAGACGGTATGCCCGCTGACGGCTCTGTCAGCGAGGTTAATTACAGCGAAACAAGAGTGAGTCAGCAGTTTTCAAATGACGATTGCTCACTTGAAAAATACGCGTTTGATTATGACTGGCGTCTTGACCCAACCGACAATATGAAGAGACTTCACGATTATGTCGAAACGATTCTGAAAGTGACAGGCAGTAAAAAATATGCCGTTGTCGGCAGATGCGAGGGCGCCTGCCTTGCCGTAACTTACTGGGAAACCTATCATGACCCGAGGATGACCGACCTTATACTCTACGCCTCCGCGGCAAAGGGCGTTATTCCTATCGGCGAATCTTTCAGCGGCAATATGTATGTTGACCCCGAATGCGTTGAGCGCTATGTTTATGACGCTGACCTCAATCTCAATATCCCCATAACCGATTTCATAACGCTGACCGATCAGCTGCTCAATAATATACTTAAAATCGCGAGTGACGTTTGCGGGCTTGACTACGCCTGCTGGTCAGTCAATAACGTATATCAGCAGATTTATGACACAATCACGCCTATGGTTTTCAAACAGACTTTCGGTACTTTTCCCGGCTTCTGGGCAATGTGTGAAG
>CACZTQ010000288.1 GCA_902784155.1 Oscillospiraceae bacterium | reverse complement strand
GCTCGGAAATGGAATTACTGCTCTCCGTGTCAATAATTTTAGATTACCCTTGACTTTTCCGTTCAACTGTTATAATATTTTACTGAGCGGAGTGTGAGGCGGGTTGATTACCGACACCTCCGTTAAACGCGACAGCTTTATTGCTGTCGCTTATTTTATTAAATGTCACATCATATAAACTGTTTTCACCGTTTTGAGATTTAGGTATATTTACTATCGCCTCCCAAGCTTGTCATGTTTGCCGCAAAACAATTCAGTCACTTCATTTTTATGTCCTTGTCTATTTTTCCATCAGAAATATTCATTTACGCCGCCGGATTATTACCGGCGGCTGTACTTTTCTTTTGTGATATGCTATAATCATTTTATAAAACAGCGAATTGGGTAGGCGGTTTTATGTTTCAGAGAGCAGCAGGTATTATTTCATTGATTCTCGCGTTTTTGACTTCTGTGTTGCAGGGTATATTCACGCCCGATGTTATCAGAATCGATTTTGACAACGTTATCGGTGAAATCCGCCCGGTTCACAATATCGGCAGGATGCCCGAGTACGTTACCGGGAGCGAAGTGAACAGATTATTCACCGAAGCAAATATGACCTCGTGCAGGACTCACGACATCAACTGCACCGATATACACAGGATTTTCCCCGATTTTTCAAAGGATGTAAACGACGAGGGCTCATATAACTTTGCCGAATGCGACGCCGTTATGGCGGCAATAGCCGATACGGGAATGGAGCCTTTCTTCCGCCTCGGGATAAGCTACAGCGACCCCGTGAAATCCCGCGATCATCTTGTGCCCCCTGCGGACTATACAAAATGGTCCCAGATATGCGAGCACATAATTCTCCACTATAACAGCGGCTGGGCAGACGGATTCAGTTACAACATCAGATACTGGGAAATATGGAATGAGCCCGAAAACAGCGACGATTTGTCGGATAATCATTTCTGGCTCGGCACCGACGAAGAATTCTTCCGTCTTTACGACACGGCGGCAAAATATTTGAAGGGCAGGTTTCCCGATTTAAAAATCGGCGGCTACGGCTCCTGCGGTTTTTATGCCCTGACCAAAACAAACGCGGTCAATACGGGCGCTACCCCGAGAAACAAGTATTTTGTCACTTACTTTGAGAATTTTCTCAACTATATCCGCGAGCATAAGTCTCCCCTCGATTTCTTCTCCTGGCACAGCTACACCACAACGGAGAAGAATGCCCGCTATATTGAATACGTGAGAAACAGTCTGGCTGAAGCGGGCTACGGGGAAGCGGAAATAATCTGCGACGAGTGGAATTATAATCCCATGGAAAACGATAAGATTGACCGCCGCTACGGGGCGAATCAGACCTCGATGCTTCTTATGTTCCAGAATGAGGGCCTCGATATGGCGCATTATTATGACGGCGATGACGACGCTCAGCTTTGGGCTGGTCTGTTTGTAAACGGGCGTCAGCCTTCATCCGCATATTACGGATTCTATGCCTTCGGTCAGCTCTTTAAAATGAGCGGGCAGGCAAAAATCGGGAATAAGCTCCGCAAGGACCTGTATGCCGTTGCGGCAAGAGGAGAAGACGGCGAGGCCGCGCTTCTTATCTCCAATGTTTCCGAAAAGAAAGACAGGAAGCTGAAGCTTGACGCGGGAGAATACGCCGTTGAAAGGGTTATGACAGTCAACGAAAGCTGCGAATGGGTTGAAACGGAACTCCCCGATAAAATCGAAAGCGGCTCAATGCTGTATATAACATTCAAAAAAGCAGACAGCAGATAAAGAGGAGAATAAAATGAAACTCTATACCGAACCTTCACGCGAAATACCCGTTGAGGGTGGATTCGACATAATTGTCGCAGGCTCGGGACCGGCGGGAGCGTCGGCGGCAATAACGGCCGCCCAAAAAACAGTTTGAAAAATCTTAAAACGGGTGTATAATATTATACGAAAAGGAGGAATCTGCAATGAAAACAAAAAAGATTCTCAGCATATTATTTGCGTTCATTTTTATCCTGAGCACGGCGACGGTTCTTGCTTTCGCCAACACTTACGAATCCGAAATCATCGAGAATAAGGTCAACCACTATGACCTTGCGGCAGGCGATGTATTCAAATGCACCTTCTCGGGCAAGGGTAAATACGGCATCATTACCATCGGAAACGCAAAGCCCAAGATAGTCATTTCCGACAGGAACGGCCAGTCAAAAGAGCTTAAGACAGGCTCCGACGGCAATGTCCTCGATTCGTATGAATTCGGTATTTTAAATCTTCTTTCTTCAACCTACACGATAAACATTTCCGCAAAGGACGGCAAGGCCTGCTCGTTTGACGTTTATTTCTTCAATATCGACAAGACCACCTGCGGCTTTATCAGCCAGCCGACCTCAGACAAGGTTTATGTTGAGGATATCGATTTCACAATCGATGATATGAAGGATGTCAACAAGACGAACTTTGACTTCACGGGCGCAAAATTCATATTCAGAAGCACAGACGGCACAACCATACTTGAATTCAATGACGGCGCCGTAAAGCAGGTGCTCAACCCCGTCGGCGTATATGCCGCCACAACCGTCACCTACACCTCAAAATACGCCTCCAACGATATCTTCAAGACTCTTTTCGGCAGGAACAAGGATACCGTTGATTTCGTCACATTCAAGACTCAGCCCAACCCCATCAAATCCGTTCAGGTGATTTCAAAGCCCGAGGGTGCGTTCACATACACTTACGGCACAGAAGACGGAACCTTCAGGGGCAACATATTCAAATACTATTTCATCCCGGAGCTTAAGTTTGACGGCGTTGTTTACAGAGTAAAATTCAAGGATTATGTCTATGCGCTCAAAGACGACATAAAGAGCGATTACACCGTTCAGAAGGACAGCAAAGGTTATTATATCGACCTCGAGCTCTACGGCAAACAGTATATCAAGTGGGATGAGCCGCAGGTTTCCGGCAACAAGGACCAGACCGTTCAGGTTGAGGTCCGTATCGGCGGTTGCAAGTATCAGCAGGATATAAACATCAAAAAAACAGGCTTCTTTGAAGCTGTCAAAATCTGGTTCGGCATCCTCTTCGGAACATTCAGCTGAAGCTTTTAACAAAGCCGCCCGCCCGGGCGGCTTTTTCATATTCCCCTCCCCGCTTCACAAAAGCGAATCCCGTCTTGAAAATCAGGCGGAATTATATTATACTTTTAACGTGACAATTCACGGCAGGCTCTTTACGCCGTGATTATTTCAGAAGCGGAGGTATTCAAATGACCGAAACCAGAATCTATATCGGGCTCAACGACTCCGAGACTCTCGATCAGAAGTTTGAAACAGCCAAATATGTGAGCGTGCTCAAAAACGTCTGCCGCAGTTATAAAGTAGCGTTTTCCTTCACCGTTGCCAACGGAGGTTATATGCACGAGGACGGGCGCTACACGCAGGAGACCTCGCTTGTTCTTTCTCTGATTGACGCCGACCCGGCTGTTGTGAGCGAAATTGCGAAGGACCTCTGCGCTTTTTTCAATCAGGAGTCGGTGCTTGTGACCGAAAACGAGATAAAAGCATATTTCGTCAACGAATCCTTATAATCCGAAATCATTTAATGCGCGGGGCTCTCGGCTTCGCGCTCCCCTTTTATTATAAAACCAAAAGGACCGGGTACATTACCCGGTCTTTTCGTTTAAAAAAATATCGTGTTTTACTTTCTTATGAATTTCTCATCGCCCGCGGACTCGTCCGAAACATATCTCTCAACCTTCATGTGAAGGTCGTATTTCTCGCGAAGGGCGGAGATTTCCGCCATCATAGGCGAAGCGTGGTGAATATCGAGCGCCTCCTGATTTTTCCAGCTGTCGATGAGAAGCACCGTATTGTTATCGCCGAGAGGGGTGAAATAATCATAGCGCAGGTTGCCCTCCTCGGCCCTGATTCTCTGCGCGATGCCGCTTTCTTCCATCTCCGCGGCGAATGCGGCGGCGCTCCCTTGCGCGCCCGTATAATAAATATTTATCGTTATGCTCATTTTGCCACCCCGTCAGAGAGTAATAAATTCATCAAGGCATCCGCGGATTTTTTCACGCGGTTATTTCTGAATCTGACCGTAGAATTTTATTTCGCCGCCGTCACCGATAACCGCGAGGACTCCGTTTTCAATACCGGTCATATAAATCTTATTGTGGCCGCATTTTTTGATAATCATACTGAATTTTTCCATAAGGCCGAAATCGCGGTTGTTGGTCACAACGCAGGCATCCGGGTTAAGAGTTTCGACGAAGCCCTCGGTAGTCGAGCCGTTGAAGCCGTGATGGCCGAGCTTGAGAAGGTTGACCTTGCCGATTTCGGGAGCGAGGCGCGTTTCGTCGCCGGTGAAATCATTCATATCTCCCGAGAGGAAGACCTTTGTGCCGTTCTTTTCGAGCAGCACTCCGAGCGAGCGGTCGTTTTCTCCGACCTTCTCAGCATTCTCCGGGTCATCGGCGTTGAATATTGTCACTTTGAAATTCCCGAATTCAAAGGGCGCCATGTCGGGCCCCTGAATAATGGGGACATTGCGCTTGCCCAGCGCGTCAACCATCTGGTCATAGACCTCCTGGTTATCCCATTCTCTGACTTCGTACTCATCGATTTTGCTGCTGTCATACTCTTTGAGATAAGCGCGTGAAACAAAGACATCCGGGTCGAGAATAACGGTGTCGAATCCGCCTATATGGTCGGAGTGAGCGTGTGTGCCGAGCACAAAATCGAGATGCACCTTGCCGTCTTTTCCGGCGGCGTGCTCTTTGAGATACGCGAGGACCTCCTGCTCGTGACCTTCCAGCTCGAGATTGGCAAAGCCGCGCGGATTATCGGTATCCTCGCCCGCGTCAACCATGGCAAAGTGCCCGTCGCTCTCGAGCACTATCGCGTCGCTCGTGCCGACCTTCAGAAAATGGATTCTGTCGGGCGAAGAGAGATTGCGCGGCGCGCGCGGCAGAGCCGGAAACAGCAGAATAATCAGAGCAAACAGCCCCGAAAACAGTCTGAAAAATAAAGCGAAACCCTGATTCATAATCAATCCTCCGTATTCTCGATTAAAGCTTTTAAACAAATCGGGCGGATTATTATTCCCGATTAAAAAATACTTTATTTTCACTTGATTTTAGCATATAATGAAAGAGCAATCAATAATTATTTGCGGTCCGGGAGGAATTGTTTATGAAAACTCTTGTTATTTATTATTCAAGAAAAGGCGAAAACTATTTTAACGGCAGCCTGAAAATCATCGAAAAAGGCAACACCTGCCGTGTAGCCGAATTCATCCGCGATGCGGTTGGGGCGGATTTATTCGAGGTCGAAACAGTTAAGGAATACAGCAAATCATACATGACCTGCATTGAGGAGGCCAAGGCGGAGCTGAAGGCCGGTGCGCGCCCGGAACTGAAAAAGTATCTTGATGACATCTGCGGCTACGATAACATTGTTGTCGCGGGCCCCTGCTGGTGGGGAACATATCCCATGGCGGTCATCACACAGCTTGAGAAGCTCGATTTCACGGGCAAGAAGGTTTTCCCCGTTATGACTCACGAGGGCAGCGGCCTCTCTGGAGCGCCCGGCGCTCTTAAAAAATACTGCAGGGGCGCCGAGGTCGGCGAAGGTCTCGCAATTCACGGCGCCGACGCCTCCGAATCACCCCCTGAGGTTGAAGCCCGGGCATTGAAGAATCTGAAATAAAAAGGAGTGGCATTATGAAAATAAAACAAACCGCAGGCAGAGAGCAACTCGGCGATTTCGCCCCCGCTTTCGCTCATCTCAATGACGATGTGCTTTTCGGCGAGGTATGGAATGAACCCGCTCTCGATATCAAAACAAAATGCATCGTTACCGTCGTCTCTCTTATGGCGGGCGGCATCACCGATTCTTCCCTCAGATATCACCTTGAAAACGCGAAAAAGAACGGCGTTACAAAAGAGGAAATCGCCGCGATAATAACTCACTGCACAATGTACGCCGGATGGCCAAAGGGCTGGGCGGTATTTCGCCTTGCAAAAGAGGTCTGGACCGATGCCGGCCCCGCCCCGACGCAGGCGGAGAAGTACCGGAATGAGTTAATGTTCCCCATCGGCGAAAAGAACCCATACGGAGACTATTTTACAGGTCAGAGCTATCTCGCGCCCGTCTCGACGGAGCAGGTCCCGGTCTTCAACGTCACATTCGAGCCCGGCTGCCGCAATCATTATCATATTCACCACGCGAAAAGCGGCGGCGGTCAGATGCTCATCTGTGTCGGCGGCAGAGGATATTACCGCGAAGAGGGAAAAGCTCCCGTTGAAATGACAGAAGGCTCTGTCGTCAACATTCCCGCAGGAGTAAAGCACTGGCACGGAGCCGCTCCCGATTCATGGTTCTCTCATCTCGCGATTGAAGTTCCGGGCGAAGGCACCTCAACGGAATGGTGCGAACCTGTAACGGATGAGGAATACTCGGAGCTTGTATAAAAATATAGAACGCGCCTCAGCCGGGCCGGTAAATCCGGAGGCTGCGGGCGCGTTTGATTTTATTATATCTGAGGGAGTCAAACCGCGAGCTGACCTTTCCGCCCCCGGCCCTCTCCGAAAACGGGGGCGAAGCACAAGCTACCTTCCACCGCCCCTGGCCCTCTCCGAAAACGAGGGCGAAGCACAAGCTACCTTCCACCGCCCCCGGCCCTCTCCGAGAACGGGGCGAAGCACAAGCTACCCTCCACCACCCCTGGCCCTCTCCGAGAACGGAGAGGGTGGATTGCGAGTGAAACGAGCAAGACGGGTGTGGCGATATGCGTGAGCATCATATAATTTTATCGCAATGCGATTCCGTTTTTATATAGCCGACAATCTATCGATATCGATATAATTCGGTTATTATTCCATAAAGTAGGGGCGACAACCTGTCGCCCGCTTAATGTGTTTTCTAAATCTTAATCTGTTATATGCTTCGCATTTCCTTTTGGTCGCCACACCCGTCACGGCTTATATCCTTATCGCCGTGCCACCCTCTCCGTTCTCGGAGAGGGCTAAATGGTTCTATACCGAACCTGTTATATATAAGCCGGAGCGAAGCGACCCTCAACTGCTAACTGCACACTGCTCACTGCTAACTGACTTAATCCTTTTTGCGGGCGACAGGTTGTCGCCCCTACTCAGTTAGCTCCACCGCCATCACATATACCGGAGCGGAGCGACCCTTCATTGCACATTGCACATTGCACATTGCTAACTGCACATTATCAAACAACTCCACACTATCAAACAGCTGCACATTGAAAAAAATTATTCATGCTTGCTTTCAATCTTCCCCAGTTTATAAAGACCGAACAAAATCCCCGC
>CACZTQ010000287.1 GCA_902784155.1 Oscillospiraceae bacterium | reverse complement strand
TGCCGCTTACGGCGACTGGTGCATAGCGGAAATCGCCTCGGTTCTCGGCAAAAAAAGCATTGAAAAAGAGTATCGCAAAAGAGCAAAGAATTACAAAAATCTTTTTGATAAAAAGACAGGCTTTATGAGGCCGCGCGATTCAAAAGGAAAATTCAGAGAAGATTTCTCACCCGTCGGCTGGGGCAGAGACTACACCGAAGGAAGCGCCTGGCAGAATTCGTTTGCCGTGCCTCACGATATGAAAGGCCTTGCCGCGCTCTACGGCGGAAAAGAGAAATTCCTCAAAAAGATTGACGAATTATTCTCGACAGCTCCCGACTATGAAATAAAGGGATACGACGCGGAGATTCACGAGATAACGGAAATGGCGGCGGCCGACTTCGGTCAGTGCGCTATATCAAATCAGCCGAGTTTTCACCTTCCCTATATCTACTCCGAAATAGGAGAGACGGATAAAACCGCGTATTGGGTTGAAAAGCTCTGCAATGAGGCGTTCTCTTATGAGGATGACGGATTCCCGGGCGATGAAGACAACGGCTCAATGGCGCTGTGGTATGTTTTCTCGGTTCTCGGTTTTTATCCCTTCTGCCCGGGAAAACCCGAATTCATAAAGGGCAAAAAGCAGGTTAAAAGAGCGGAGATACTCGGCAAAGAAATCGATGTTGACAAAATTGAAGGGAACATAATTCCCTATAAGGATCTGATCTGATGAACGGAAAGCTTCTGAACAGAAAAAAATATCCTCCCAGATGCGAATACTGCGCTAAGGGCCGCGTCTCGCCGAACGGCAGGGACATACTCTGCAAAAAGAACGGAATTATGCCCGCCGACGGCAGCTGCTCCTCTTACAGATATGATGTTCTCAAGCGCGAGCCCAAAAGCAGGGCGATTCTGCCCTCCGCCGACCCGAAGGATTTTGAATTATGACAGTCGAAAAAGAATTCATACGCAGAAATATGCCGACGGCTAACTGCCACGCCTCAACGGTTCTTCCCCTTGATGACGGGAGCGTAATCGCCGCCTGGTTTGGCGGAAGCAAAGAGGGAAACGATGACGTTGATATCTTCTATTCCGTAAGGAACGAAGACGGTTTTCAGCCGCCGAAGCAGATAAGCGCCGGCGCAAATCTCCCCCATTGGAATCCGGTTCTTTTCCGCCATAATGACGGGAGGATTTCCCTGTTTTTTAAGGTCGGCAAAAAAATACCGAAATGGAAGACTTACAGATGCATATCCGAAGACGGAGGTTTAACCTTCTCGCAGCCCGAAGAGCTTGTGCCGGGAGACCGCAGCGGCGGCAGAGGTCCCGTCAAAAATAAATGCATAAGACTCTCGGGCGGAAGAATTCTCGCCCCCGCTTCCGCTGAAAACCGCGGGTGGAACTGCTTCGTTGACATCTCGGATGACGACGGCATGACCTTCAGGAAATCCGGTATTATCAAAGCGGGCCCCTGCTTCCCGCTGACAAATAAGGCCAACGGATATTCGCCAAACAGAATCCCGATGATTCAGCCGACCCTGTGGGAAAGCGAGCCCGGTAAGGTTCATATGTTCACGAGGACTTCTCTGGGCAGAATTTACAGAAGCGACAGCGATGACAGCGGCGAAACCTGGTGCGAGGCTTATCCGACAGAGCTGCCGAATAACAACAGCGGAATTGACGCAGTCTTTACTCCGGACGGCTTACTGTATCTGGTTTCAAACCCGGTCGGTGAAAACTGGGGTGAGCGCTCTCCCCTGACGCTTCAGGTGTCATCCGATAACGGCAGGAGCTTCACAACCGCCGCGATTCTCGAAGAGGAGAAAAAAGACAGCGAATTCTCCTACCCCGCAATCGTTTATAAAGACGGATTTCTTCATATAACCTACACCTGGGAGAGGCTGAATATTGTCTATGCCCGCATAAAAATCAAGAGGAGCTGAGCGCTCCTCTTTTTATTTTTCCTGTTTATTTTTTCTGAAAGAATATTCGGCAAACATCACGCCCATCAAGGGCTCCGACATTTCGAGCAAGACTTTTCCGCCCTTGATTATTCCCGGCGGAATGAGGTAAGCGGCGCAGACGAATCCCGGCCTGCAGAATCTGCGGGTATATTCCTCGTCAATATCGCCGAACTGAGCGCCGCAGTAAATGACTTCGCCGTTGACGCAGATTTTATGAGAGGTGACGTTACCGTCCTTCTTGTCGAGATATGTAACTCTCAGAGTATATTCTTCGCCGTCGCTCAAACCGCTTATTTCGCTGCGGTATTCAAAATTGTCAAACACGTTAAAGAGTGCTGCCGGAAGAGTGCCGTCATTGACTCCGACCCTGTCCCCCTTAAAGTTGAAATACGGCTCGCCCGTCTGTTTTTCCTTAACGTTATCGAGCGCGACTGAGAAATGATATTCATCCCGCGAAACATCGTTTCTCGCGAAATATTCAAGCCATTGAGAAGGAGTTTCGCATTCATCATATTTACTCAGCAGCAGCTTCCTGTCCGTTACGGGCAGGTCAATCGTATCAAGCACGGCGCCCCTCTCGGGGTTATCCGCGTAATAGTGCTCAACGTCGCTCTGATAACCTATCAGCGAGAAGAGCCTCTCGGCGAGATAATCGATTTCTTTTCTCAGAGTATTATAACAGGGCGGGTATTCCGCTCTGAGAATATCATAAGCCGCCGGGCTGTCGCCCGATTCGAGAGCCGCCCTTGCCCGTAAAATAAGCTCTGTCTCAAAAACAAATCTCTGCTTCACAAGCATATCGCAGCAGGCTCTGAAATAAAGCTGCAGGAATCTCCAGTTTTCCGCGAGGAAGGGATGATTTTTCAGTATCTCACAGAATCCGGAATATACGCGGTCAATGCTTTCGTTTGAGGCCGGGTCGCCCCGCCAGTTTTCCTCGAGCCCGAAAATCAGATCCGTAGTTTTTTCGAAATCCGCGCCGAAAAAGAAGAGACGCGAATAGTCTTCAATCGCTTCTCGCGCAGTGATTCCGCCGTCATAATCGAGAGAAGACCAGAGGAACTTATTGACGTCATCCGTGATTCCCTCCGAATAGCTGACGGAGCCTTCAAAGAAATCCTCTGTTTCCTTATAGAGCCCGTAATATTCTTCGGGGCGCGGATTGGTGCACTCTCTTCCCAGGCAGGTGCAGAGTGCGTAATGCCAGTCGTTTTTATCATAGTGAACCGGATACTCGCACCTGACATTATGCGTAATATCGGGGTAGAATCTCATTTCAAACCTGCCGCGGCAGAATTCATAAAGCTCCTCAAGAGGCATTGCGTGATTCGGCCCGTAAATAATGCCGTCAATCCCCTTTGCGTCTATATTGAGCTCGTCAAGGAATTCTTTTCCCCAGCAGGGATATTCGTGCGGGGCCTGAGCCGAGGGCCAGAGCTCCGCCGACGGATGAACTTCTTTAAGCGCTGATGAAATCGCCCTGCATCTTTTAACAAATTCACGCGCGGGAAGGCTTCCCGGGTCCCCGCCGGGCACAAAGACATAATTCACTCTGCATAGCTTTTTATAAAGATTCTTTCTTCTTTCTGCAGCGGTTTCATCCGTCTCGCCTTCGGCGTTGGGATGCCAGAGAGAAACATCGAGGTCGAGAGAATCCGCCATTTCAACGGCTTTTACAAGGAACTCTTCCTCGTCATATTTCATCAGCGGATTTCTTTTTGAATATCCGTTTTCATAAGGAATATGCTCAACGGTGTTGACCCCCGCAAACATCAACTCGATATAGTATCTTTCATAGTCGTCAAAGCTCCAGGCATCATAGGTATTCGGAGTTGTCCTGTAGCCGAGCTGATGGCCGCGGATTCTTTTTGAAGGGGAATAAGCTCCCGTAATATCTTTTGTGAGTGAGAGACTCTCCCCTGTTTTCACCGCTTTTTTGAGGAATAATCCTGCGGCGTACATTGCTCCCCTTATTCCTTCAGAAACGAAATACAGCCTGCCGTCTCTCTCCTCGACAGCAAATTCATCGGCGGAAAGACCCGGCCGTGTCTCAAAGACAATGGCCGCCTCCTCTTCATTTACGGCCGCGGAAGCAATGCCCGGGATTCTGTTATTGAGCTCGATGCAAAAACGCTCCGCTGCGAAAGAGGTCAGCGGAGCTTTGCTTAATATCGTGACGCGGTTGAATTCTCTCATAATCCTGCTCGTTTCTTATTTGTGATAAAGCTTCTTTGTCTGGTAAACAGGCTCACAGGTAATATGGATTCCGAGTTTTCTGAAAACATCCATATCAACCTGCGAAAGAATAACCGTAGAATGCGCCTCACAGTTTTTGACATTGTCAATCTCGTTGAGGGCCTTGTTGGCAACCGGGTTGGTGTTTGCGCTCATTGAGAGAGCAATAAGTGTTTCGTCAAGGTGAAGCCTCGGGTTGTGATTTTTGAGGATATTGACCTTGAGCCTCTGAATCGGCTCGATAATCGAGGGAGCTATCATAAGAAGGTCATCCGGCAGATTGGCGAGCTTCTTGACCGCGTTGAGCACGGCGGCGGAGGAAGCGCCGAGAAGGTCGGAGGTCTTGCCGGTGACAATGGTGCCGTCATTGAGTTCGATAGCCACTGCGGGCTGACCGTCTGTATCCTCGCTCTTTTTGAGAGCGGCGGCGACAACCGCGCGGTCATCAACGCCGATGCCCGCCTGATTCATAAGGGACTCTATCTTGACTATCGCGGACTGCTCTCCTCTGCCCTGCTTCTTATCGCAGAGGGCGGCAAAGTATCTTCTTATTATTTCATCCTTGGAGGCTTTTTTGCAGACCTCGTCGTCGCTGATGCAGTAGCCCGCCATATTAACGCCCATATCGGTCGGGGATTTGTAAGGGGAAACGCCGCTGATTTTTTCGAATATGGCGTTGAGCACAGGGAAGGCCTCAACATCCCTGTTATAGTTTACGGTTGTGACTCCGTAAGCCTCGAGGTGGTAGGGGTCTATCATATTGACATCGTTGAGGTCGGCGGTTGCCGCCTCATACGCAAGATTCACGGGGTGCTTTAGAGGAAGATTCCAGATGGGGAAGGTTTCGAATTTGGCGTATCC
>CACZTQ010000286.1 GCA_902784155.1 Oscillospiraceae bacterium | reverse complement strand
GGCTCTGCTCACAACGGGCGAGAGCATTACGGGAGCGCGCGTGCTCAGGGCATTCGGAAGAGAGCGTGACTCTGTTGAGGAATTCAAAGGCAAAAACACCTTCCTCACAGATCTTCAGGAAAAGACGGGAAGGCTCTCGGCGCTGCTCAATCCCCTGACCTGCCTCACGGTGAATACCGCCGTTGCCTGGCTTATCTGGCTCGGCGCTCAGAGAGTCAACGCGGGATTCATTTCCTGCGGCGCTGTCGTGGCGCTCTATAACTACATGTCGCAGATTCTTGTCGAGCTGATAAAGCTCGCAAATCTCATTGTTACTTTAACAAAATCCATCGCCTGCGCGGGCAGAATTTCTTCGCTTCTCGATATGAAAGAGGAAGAGCCGCCGCAGGATGATTCAAAGCCCGAAAGCAACGATTACATAGAGTTTGACAATGTCAGCTTCACATATCCCGGCGCCGCCGAGCCCTCTCTTGAAGGGATTTCTTTCACCGTCAAAGACGGAGAGAGAATCGGTATAATCGGCTCGACAGGCTCGGGAAAAACCACTCTCGTCAGCCTGCTCGCGGGGTTTTATCACCCGACCCGGGGCGGAATCTTCGTTGAGGGAAAGCCGCTGAGCGCTTATCTCAGAGACGGTGGCAGCGGAAAAATCGCCTTCGCCGAGCAGAAAGCGGTTATATTCAAAGGCACCGTCAGAAGCAACCTTACATACGGTAACGCGAATGCGACGGACGAAGAGCTTATCTCCGCTCTGAAGGCAGCCCAGGCCTATGATTTCGTGAGCGAAAAAGACGAAGGCCTCGACTGCGTCACGGAGCAGCGCGGAAGAAACTTCTCGGGCGGTCAGAGGCAGAGAATCTCAGTTGCGAGAGCTCTCGCGGCGAAATCCGATATTCTTATTCTCGACGACACCTCGAGCGCTCTCGATTACCTGACGGATCTCAATATGCGAAAGGCAATCGCGGCCCTTGAATACAGGGCGGTTTTCACCGTATCGCAGCGTACGGGCTCGATAATGGACTGCGACAGGATAATCCTGCTCGAAAACGGCAGAGCAACCGTCGGCACTCACGCGGAGCTGCTCGCAAAAAGCCCGGTTTACAGGGAAATACACCATTCACAGTTTGAGGAAGACTCCTCCGATGAAAAGGAGGTGCTTCCGGAATGAAAAAGGCTAAAAAAGGAACCGTTCTCAAAGTTCTCAGATACACGGGCAGGCACAACGCCCTCGTCGCGCTCTCGCTCCTGCTCTCGCTCGTCTGCGTCGCCTGCAATCTCTATATCCCCGTCCTCGCGGGCAGGGCGATAGATTCGATTAAAGGCGCGGGCAATATAGACGCCGATTCCCTTATACGCAATATTATTATGATTCTCGCGGCGGCCGGCATTTCGGCCCTCGTTCAATGGATTGTAAGCACTCTCAACAACTCCGTTTCATTCAGAGTCGTGAGAGACGTGAGAAACGCCGCAATCGAAAAGATTTCAACGCTTCCGCTCTCTTATATCGACTCGCACCCGGCCGGGGATATCGTCAGCAGGGTGATATCCGACGCCGACAATTTTGCCGAAGGGCTGCTGATGGGATTCAGCCAGTTTTTCACCGGAATAATGACGATTTGCGGCACTCTGGTCTTTATGATAAGAATCAGTCCGCGCATCACTCCGGTTGTCGCGCTTCTGACTCCCCTCTCGCTGTTTGTCGCCTCATTCATTGCGAAGAACACTCACGCTATGTTTGCCGCGCAGTCACAGGCGAGGGGCAGGCAGACCTCTCATATAGGCGAGACGGTTGAAAGCCATAACGTCATAGCGGCTTATAACGCCCGTGAGAGGGCGGTCCGCGAGTTTGATGAAATAAACGAGGACTACGCGAAATATTCGCTGAAAGCGATATTCTTCTCATCGCTTACAAATCCCTGCACAAGATTTGTAAACAATATGATTTACGCGGGCGTTGCTCTTGTGGGAGCTTTCAGCGCCGTTTCGGGAGCTATCACAATAGGGAGCCTCACGGCGTTTTTGAATTATTCGGGGCAGTACGCGAAGCCCTTCAATGAGATTTCGGGAGTTATAACGGAGCTTCAGAATTCGCTCGCCTGCGCCGAAAGACTCTTTGAGCTCATAGAGGCTGAGCCCGTTGAACCCGACGGCGAAAACGCTGTCAGCCGCTCATCTCTCGGCGATGAGATTACCCTTGAAAACGTTGAATTCTCATACGACAAAGAGAAAGAACTGATAAAGAATCTGAATCTCAGGGTGAGCCCCGGGGAGCAGATTGCGATAGTCGGACCGACAGGCTGCGGCAAGACGACCATCATAAACCTGCTGATGCGTTTTTATGACGTTGACAGCGGCTCAATCTCGATTGACTCCGTTGACATCAGAGATATAGCGAGAAAATCCCTGCGCGAAGGCTACGGTATGGTCCTGCAGGAAACCTGGATAAAAACGGCGAGCGTTGCCGAAAACATCGCTCTCGGAAAGCCGGACGCGACAAGAGAGGAAATAGTCGCGGCGGCGAAATCCGCCTACGCTCACAATTTCATAACGAAGCTGCCGCAGGGCTATGACACCGTGATTTCGGATGATGTATCGGGCCTCTCGCAGGGGCAGAAGCAGCTGCTCTGCATCGCGAGAGTAATGCTCTCTCTTCCCCCCGCGCTGATACTGGACGAGGCAACTTCATCCATCGACACGCGCACAGAAATCAACATCCGCAAGGCGTTTGCGGGAATGATAAAAGGCAGGACGAGCTTCATCGTCGCGCACCGTCTCTCAACAATCAAGAATTCGGATAAAATCCTTGTAATGAAAGACGGCAGAGTTATTGAACAGGGCTCTCACGAGGAGCTTATGAATAAACACGGATTCTATGAAACGCTGTATAACAGCAGGATTCAGGGATAAACAGGAGGTTTAAAAATGAACAGAATTATCACTATCAGCAGACAGTTCGGCTCGGCGGGCCACACCATAGGAAAGCTTGCCGCGCAGAAGCTCGGAATCCCCTGCTATGACTCGGAGATTATCGATGAGGTCGTAAAGCAGAGCGGTCTCTCTCTTGATTTTATCAAGGATAAGAGCGAATACGCAGCGGGAACGAACTGGTTCACGAGCGCGCTCAACAGCCGCGACCCGAGCGGATTTTCGCATCAGGACGAGGTCTGGGCAATGCAGTGCAAAATAGTCAAGGAAATGGCGGAAAAAGGCCCCTGCGTAATGGTCGGCAGATGCGCGGATTATATCCTCAAGGATATTCAGGATATAGTCAGGATTTTCATATTTGCAGATATGGAAGTCAGGGCAAAGAGAATAGTCGAGCAGTACGGCGAGAGCCCCGTCGCTCCCGTAAAGCGTCTGAAGGATAAGGATAAGCGCAGAGCCGCCTATTATAATTTCTACACCGATATCAAATGGGGCGCGAGCGAAAACTACGATATAACTCTCAACAGCGCGGCAATCGGCATTGACAAATGCGTTGACATAGTCACCATGTTATTTTAACTTATAAAAAAGCTGTTTGATTCTTTATTATCAAGGGTTTGCGGATTTCAAAATTTTTTGAATTTTTTTCGAAAAAACGCTTGACATACGAAAAAAACGGTGATATAGTGATGAAAACCGATGAGGAAGAGTGAGTAAGATTCATTCCCTTTATCCCAGAGAGCCGTGGATGCTGTGAACACGGTATAAAGACTGAATCCGAATGGACTTCCGAGGGCGATCAGAAATGAGCAATCAGAGTATGTGAGACGGAGTAAGCTTCTCCGTGACAAAAAAGCAGCATACCATCGAGTATGCGCTGAGTGGGTGTGAAAACACCAAGCAGGGTGGTACCGCAGGATTGAATTATTCCTGTCCCGGCAAATGTCGGGGCAGGTTTTTGTTTTGCTCCGAAAGGTTTGTTTACAGTTTCCTGACGGAAGCAGAAAATAAAAATTGATGAAAGGAATCAAAACTATGGCTATCGAAAAAATCCCTTACAAAGTATATCTTGAAGAAAGCGAGATGCCCAAGGCATGGTATAATCTCCGCGCCGATATGAAGAAAAAGCCCGCTCCCTTCCTCAACCCCGGAACTCACGAAAAGATGTCCGCAGAGGATCTCGCTCCCGTATTCTGCGACGAGCTCATTAAGCAGGAGCTTGACGACGACACACCGTTTTTCGAAATCCCCGATGAAATCAAGGATTTCTACAAAATGTACAGACCTTCACCGCTTGT
>CACZTQ010000285.1 GCA_902784155.1 Oscillospiraceae bacterium | reverse complement strand
TATACCATCATACTTTCCGGCCACACCGACACGAGCTGGAACTGGAGACATTCCGAAAACGGTTACTGGAAAAAAGAAAAGCCCATCGCCGCACTCATCGCCACCTACGGCAAGGTCGGCTTCGGCGCGGTATGCGTAATAGGCATGTGCCTTATCTCGATTTTTATGGCCGTTGTTTATTTCTGTGCTCTTGAGCTGATGGCAAAATGGGCAGTAGGCATCTATATCTCATCATTCTTCCATAATTTTGAGATTGCAATGGCGATTGTTCCCTTCGTCACCGCAATCGGCTCCTTCTTCGTCATCGCCTGGAACGACCCGAACGAAGAGAACGCTTCAAGAGGCGCTATGGATAACGCGACAGGCATCGCCCTGAGCTACGCTGTCACAAAATATTTCAAAGAGAATCCCGACAAGATGCCCAAAAACTGCAGAATCATCGATCTCAACTGCGGCTCCGAAGAGGTCGGTCTGAGAGGCTCGATGGCATTCGCGAAAGAGCATAAAAACGATGACCTTCTCAAAAACGCCTGGAATATCAATATCGACTCCGTTGCCGATAAAGACTATTTCGAAGTCGTCATCAAGGATGACTGGCAGATGTGCAGATTCGACAAGGACCTCGAGCAGATGTTCAAGGATACCTTCAACGAGCTCGGCATCGAGAGCAAAACGGGCGGTTGCATCCACAACCCCGTCGGCGGCTGCGACAGCACCCCGATGACAAGGGCGGGCATCAAATCCGTCACCTTCGCTGCGCAGAATCCGATGCTCACCTATTACTATCACACCTTCCGCGACACGGCCGACAGATTCGAGCCCGAGACGGTCGGTCTTGGATTTGAGGTAGTGCTCGGCGTTATCGGAAAAATCGCCGAATTCCAGGAGCAGAACGGCTTCAACGGCGTAAACAACTGATATATAATAGATATAATAAAAGCGGGAGCACCGTGCTGCGGTGCTCCCGTTATCTTTGTTTATTACTGATTATCTTTATTGTTTACTTCAATCTTTCCGTAGAGGGTGCCTGCGGTATCGCTTCTGGGCTCTCTTGCGGGGGCCGAGGGCTGCTCGCTGCGTCCGGAGCCGTTTCCTCCCCTGCCTCTGTTTCTGTTATAACCGCCCTTATTGTAACCGCCCTTGCCTCTGCCGCCGTAGTTTCCGCCGTTTGTGGGCTTCACACCGTCTTCGAGGGTGATAACCACCTTGCGGTCATCCTCGCTGCCTACGGAATGTGAGGTGACTCCCTCAATCTCCTGTATTGTGGTGTGGATGATGCGGCGCTCATAGGGATTCATCGGCTCAAGCACAACGTTTCTGCCGTACTTTCTGACCTTGGAGGCATTCTTCTTTGCGAGAGCTCTGAGGGTTGCCTCTCTCTTTTCGCGGTAGTTGCCGATATTGATTGAAACGTGTTTATACTCTTCGTTGTTTCTGCTGATGTAAAGACGGGTGAGATACTGAATGGCATCGAGTGTCTCTCCCCTTCTGCCGATTACCGAGCCGTAATCGTCGTTGCAGCTTATATCAATGCGTACGTCCTCGCCGTTTTCGATTCTGACGTCTATAACAGCGTCATTCACGCCGAGGCTTCTAAGCATTGTATTGATATATTCCTTCGCTCCCGCGAATTTGTCGTCTTCATACTCATAAGAAGCTTTGACCTCGTAATCCGAACCGCCGAAAAGGCCCAAAAGCTTCGCTTTTCCCTGGGTAACCACTTCATATTTTACATCCGCTCCCTCCGGTGCGTTGAGAGACGAATAAGCGGCTGCCTTAGCTTCGTCAAGGGTCGCTCCCTTGCCTATTGATTCTTTAATCAAGGATTTTCACCACCTGAGTTACTTTTCGTTGTTTGCCCTGACGGCAAATTTGATGTTGTTTTCTTTTGAGCGGCGTTCAACCGTCTCATCAATCATAATTCTCGCAATGGTCTTCTTGGGGCTGTAAAGATTACCGACCACAACGTTGATTATCAGGCCGACTATGCCCGATGCAATCCAGTAGATACCAATGCCGGCAGGGTAGTTGATGACGAAGTAGAGTGAGAATGCCGCCATACCTATGGTCATGCATCCCATTGATTTTGCTGCCGCAGCATTGGATTGGGTCTGTTTCTGTTTAATATAAGAGTAGACGGAAGAAGCAAGGGTCGAAATAACGGATAATACGGGAATTAACCATATAGGTGCAAAGCCCTTGGTATCTTTGGGTATATCTCCCAAATCAAACAGACCGAAGAATGAGAAATTAACGCTCTCGATTTTTTGAATCGCCGCCTGGG
>CACZTQ010000284.1 GCA_902784155.1 Oscillospiraceae bacterium | reverse complement strand
TATCCTTCAGGAGCTTGTGACCCCGGCGGGCCGTTACCAGCTTGCGCTTAAGGTTTGTAAGCTCCATACGGGTGGGGTTGACATTCATTATTGCCATAGCTTACACCTTGCCGTAATATTTATCGAGGAACGCGTCGCTGATTCTCTTGAGCTCGCTTCTGGGAAGGATTTCAAGCAGCTTCCAGCCGATATCGAGAGTTTCTTCTATATCTCTGTTTGCCTCGTAGCCCTGTGAAACATAAACCTTTTCAAATTCATCGGCAAACTTTGCGTAGAGCTTATCCATATCGGTAAGAGCGGCCTCGCCGAGAACGACCATAAGCTCCTTGGCGTCCTTTCCTCTGGCGTAGGCGGAGAAAATCTGGTTCATTGTGTTTGAATGGTCTTCTCTCGTCTTGCCCTCGCCGATACCTTTATCTTTAAGTCTCGAAAGAGAAGGAAGAACGTTGATGGGGGGATTTACGCCCTTTCTGTAAAGCTCACGGTCAAGTATAATCTGACCTTCTGTAATGTAGCCCGTAAGGTCGGGGATGGGGTGAGTCTTGTCATCCTCGGGCATGGTGAGTATGGGAATCATTGTTATTGAGCCGTCCTTGCCCTTCTGCCTGCCCGCTCTCTCATAAATAGAGGCGAGGTCGGTATACATATATCCCGGGTATCCGCGGCGGCCGGGGACCTCTTTACGCGCGGCGGAAACCTCACGCAGAGCGTCGGCGTAGTTGGTGATATCCGTCAGGATAACAAGAACGTGCATTCCTCTGTCAAACGCGAGGTATTCGGCGGCGGTGAGCGCCATCTTGGGGGTGGCGATTCTTTCAATAGCGGGGTCATTCGCAAGATTCGAGAACATAACGGTCCTGTCAAGAGCGCCCGTTGAGCGGAAAGACTGAACGAAATAGTCGCTCTCCTCGAAGGTTATACCCATAGCGGCAAAGACAACGGCAAACTGCTCGTCTTTACCTCTGACCTTTGACTGTCTCGCAATCTGAGCGGCAAGCTGTGCGTGGGGAAGACCGCTCATTGAGAAAATGGGGAGCTTCTGACCTCTGACGAGGGTGTTGAGTCCGTCAATGGCGGAAACGCCCGTCTGGATGAATTCCTGAGGATAGCTTCTGGCGGCTGGGTTAATGGGAACGCCGTTGACATCCATTCTTTTTTCGGGGATGATTTCGGGGCCGCCGTCTATCGGTCTTCCGAGACCGTCAAAGACTCTGCCGAGCATATCGGGCGAGAGACCGAGCTCCATCTGTCTGCCGGTGAATCTGACCACGCTGTCGGCGAGGTTGATACCGGTGGAATCCTCAAAGAGCTGAACAAGAGCGTTGGTGCCGTCGATTTCAAGCACTCTGCATCTTCTTCTTTCGCCGTCGGCGAGCTCGATTTCGCCGAGCTCGTTATAAGCTACACCCTCGACCTCGCGCACGAGCATAAGGGGACCGGCCACTTCCTGAATAGTTCTGTATTCTTTAGGCATCAGTATTCCTCCTTATTTGTCTGCGCGACCTTTATCTGGTAGCTGAGTTCGTCTGAAATCTTTTTGAATTCTTCGTTTACATTCTCTTCGGGAATATACTTGAATCTGCCGATTGACTCTCTTACGGGCAGCGAAACGATATCGTCAATCTTTGCGCCGTTGCGCAGAGCCTCGTCGGACTGATCGTAATACTCGATAACGAGCTTCATCATACAGTACTGCTTGTTGAGCGACGAATATGTATCGACCTCGTGGAAAGCGAGCTGATGGAGGAAGTCCTCACGGATTGATCTCGCGGCCTCCATCTTGAGTCTGTCGGCGGGCGAGAGAGCGTCCATACCGACGAGCTTGACTATTTCGTCAAGCGACGCCTCTTCGGAGAGAAGGGTCATCATTCTGCCTCTGAGCTCGGTCCAGGCGGGGTTGACATTATCGTTGAACCACTTGCCGAGAGAATCGGCGTAGTTTGAATAGCTGGTAAGCCAGTTGATTGCGGGGAAATGGCGCTTATATGCGAGCGCCGAATCAAGCCCCCAGAAGACCTTGACGATTCTCAGAGTCGCCTGAGAGACGGGCTCCGAAATATCGCCGCCGGGAGGCGAAACCGCGCCGATAACCGAGAGGGCGCCCTCACGCTTATCGGAGCCGAGAGAAATGACTCGGCCGGCTCTTTCATAAAACTGCGCGAGACGGCTGCCGAGGTAAGCGGGGTAGCCCTCTTCGCCGGGCATCTCTTCAAGTCGGCCCGACATCTCACGCAGAGCCTCTGCCCATCTTGAGGTGGAGTCCGCCATAAGAGCCACCGAGTAGCCCATATCCCTGAAATACTCGGCTATGGTAATACCTGTGTAGATTGAAGCCTCACGGGCGGCAACCGGCATATCGGAGGTGTTCGCGATAAGCACGGTACGCTCCATAAGGGATTTGCCCGTGTGGGGGTCTATAAGCTCGGGGAATTCGTTGAGAACGTCCGTCATCTCATTGCCGCGCTCGCCGCAGCCGATATAGACGACTATATCAGCCTCGGCCCATTTTGCGAGCTGGTGCTGTGTAACGGTCTTGCCGCTTCCGAAAGGTCCGGGAATGGCCGCGACGCCGCCCTTTGCAATCGGGAAGAGGGCATCAACAACGCGCTGACCGGTAACGAGAGGAATATCGGGAGAAATCTTTGTCGCGTAAGGTCTGCCTCTTCTGACGGGCCATTTCTGCATAAGGGTCAGAGGATAATCCTCGCCCTTGTCTGTTTTGATTTCTCCTATTTTATCTGTGATTGTGTAATCGCCTTCGGCAACGGAAACAACGGTTCCCGATACCGCGGGGGGCACCATAATCTTATGGAGAACGACATCGGTCTCTTTGACCGTTCCGAGAACATCGCCGCCCGTTACCTTATCGCCCGCTGATACGCAGGGGACAAAATGCCAGACCTTGTCGCGGTCAAGCGCGGGGACCTCGATACCTCTCGTAAGATTGTTGCCGGCGAGCTCCTTGATTTTTTCGAGCGGACGCTGAATTCCGTCAAAAATACCCTGAATCAGACCGGGGCCGAGCTCAACGCTCAGGGGCTCGCCTGTACTCTCGACGGGCTCGCCGGTCTTGATGCCGGATGTCTCTTCATATACCTGGATTGACGCTCTGTCTCCGCGCATCTCGATGATTTCGCCGATAAGCCTCGCATCGGATACGCGGACAACGTCAAACATATTTGCATCTCTCATACCGGACGCCACAACAAGCGGTCCGGCGATTTTGGTTATAACACCGGTACTCATATTAAATCATACCTTTCTGTCACGAAATAATGTCACTGCCAACGGCCTTTTCGACAAATTTACTCACGTTGTCGAGACCGAGCCCCGTATTTCCTCTGACCCCGGGGATGGGAATTATCGCCGGCAGGCTCTTTGAAGCGAAACGCTCAAGCTCCTCCGGTATCATGGAAGCAAGCTGCTCCGTGATATAAACCACTCCATATTCGGCATCCGCAAGTCTGCGGAGTATCCTTATTCCCTGAGCCGCATCGTTTGCGGGGAATATACTGACACCGAGCGAGGCAAATCCGTAAATACTGTCTTTATCGCCGACAGCCGCTATTTTATACATAGATTTCTCTCACCCTTTCGGAAATAATCTCTTTTGGTACGCCGCTGAGTTTTGCCGACAGAATAATCCTGACATTTCTGACCTCCGCCGCCTTGCCGTAATAGTAGGCGACAATCGCGTCGGCCCCGTAAATATCGTGTTTATGGTTAACGGATTTTCCGGTAATCAGATTGTCGCATCTCATCTCAAGAGAAGTGAAATCGCCATCGGCGTATTCGGCAAGCTCTTCGAGACCGGATTCTTTGACAAACTCCGCAAGGCCTTTGTTTTCATAAGCGCGCTCCGTAAGGGATACGGGGTCGAGCGCTCCGCACCCGCTCAGCGCGTCAAGGCAGAATTCTCTGCTCTTGCCCGTTGAGAATGAGCGCCTTGCAATCTTGATATCGGAGACCGCCGCTTTGAGAGTGTTTATCTCTTTAAGCAGCTCACTCCCCGCCTCCTGTGCAAAATCGAATTCGGCCTTAACGCAGGCTTTATCGAGAATAATCTCGGTCAGCTGGCCGCTCTGCTTTTCGGTGTAGGCGTGATACGCCTCATCCGCGCAGGTGGAAAGATAAGCGGGAAGCGAGGAAAAATCTCCGCTCTTTACCGCCTCGACTATGACTGTGGGATTGCAGACATAAGGGCAGGTCATATATTCTTCGGGCTCATAATCGGAGAAAAAGGCTTTCACGGCCGATTTGAGATTCGCGAAATCGTTGCCGACTGCAAGAGCGTTTAAAAGCGAGGAGTCCGAAGTGCTCTCTGCGATAAAATCGCGGGCCTTCTTCATTTCGAGCTCGCACATATCAAAGCCGGAGCCGCCTTCCTGTGACCATCCCCTGTC
>CACZTQ010000283.1 GCA_902784155.1 Oscillospiraceae bacterium | reverse complement strand
GCTGAGCTAACGGCGCATATTATTCGGAACGAATGGTATTCTATCACAGTATTTCGAAAAAATCAATAACTTTTTTAAAATACAGGTAGATGTCATTCATCAAAGGCGGAGCCTTTGATATATCCATTTAACAAAAGTGGCACCCCCTGCGGGAATCGAACCCACAACTAGCCCTTAGGAGGGGCTTATTATATCCATTTAACTAAGGAGGCTCATTGGGCAATATTCTATCAAATATTGCCCGTTAAGTCAAGTGAAATAATTATAATATTCTTTATTTTACGATACTTTCCGCTGTTTTGACGAGTTCTTCGGCGGTTGTTTTGCCTTCTACGGTGAGAGTGTATGCCGTTCCTTTTCCCTGATCAAACCAGATAAGGCTGCCGAGATCTGTGCCCTCGGCGCTGTAAATATGAACCTCGGCATCGTTACCTTTTACCTTGACCTCTTTGCTTTCGGTCCATGTGTAATAGAGACCTGAGAAGTCATCGGCGGCGTTTGCCTTTTTGGATCTGAGCGTATAGCTCTTTTTTCCGAGATCAAAGCCTATCTGGCCTATCTCGTTATTGATGAGATAATAAGAAACTCCGCTTGCTTTTTCGGGGAGCTTGATTCCGAGGCCGGTTTTCTTTTTGAGCTCGGTTTCGTCGGATTCGACCATCGGGTTGATTACGCTTTCTTTTGTCTGCCCCGTTATCTGCTTTGTGTCTTCCTTTTTCCCGCAGGAGCTGACGAGCAGGGCCGTTATCAGAGCGAGAATTATTACTGCTGCTTTTTTCATGCTGTGCCTCCTTTGACTGATGCTTACATTCTATCACTTTATGAGCCGGAATTCAATAATTATATAATACCTTTGTCAACTGCCTTTTCGCATAGCTCGGCAAACAGGGCGCAGCTCCAGGTAAACCAGCTCCTGGTGAATTTTTCGGGATTGTCCGCGTCAAAGCCTTCGTGCATGAGGAGAGTACCCGCGTCTGTATTTTCGAGCATTGTCAGCATTTCTCTGATTTCATCGGGGCTGTCGGATGTCAGCCCCTGCATGGAGAGAGCTATGTGCCAGATATAGCCTTCGGGAGTGTGAGGGCTTCCGACGCCTCTTGCGAATTTTCCTTCATAGTAATAAGGATTCTTTTTGCTCAGGATAAACGCCCTTGTGTTTTTATAAACCTCATCGTCTGCGCCGCAGTATCCGAGATAGGGCGCGGAGAGGAGGGAGGGGACATTCGCGTCGTCGTAGCAGAAATAGTTTCCTCTGCCGTCAACCTCGTTGAGAAACAGCTTCCTGCCGCTCTCATCCTCCATGACGGCGAATTTTCTGATACCGCCTTCGATTTCGTCTCTGAGTTTGCGGCATTTTTCGATAAAACCGCCGTCATAAGAAATATCGCCGAGCATTTCGATAAGATGGCCGAGCTCAACAACCGCAAACATATTTGACGCCACAAGGTAACCGTATCTGCAGGCATCGTCACTCGGGCGGAAGCCCGACCAGGTCATTCCGGTATATGAAACCTCGGCTCCCATGCCGTTATTGTGGATTGTATCCTGCTCGGGGCAGTTTTTCCTTGTGAAACGGTAGGGGGATTTTTCAAAATGGTGCTGCTCCGTTATCCACTGATTGACGGTGATTTCCGCGGTTTCTATAAATGTATTATCGAGTATGCTTTTGTCTCCCGTTGCTTTGTAATACAGATAAGTCAGGCGGATGGGGTAACAGAGGGAGTCGATTTCGTATTTTCTTTCCCATACTATCGGTATATTACGCGGATAGTCGTCGTGTATTATTCTGTCGTCGGGCTCTCTCTTGAAGGCGTTTGCGTAAGGGTCTGCCTTGATGAATTCTCTTTGCCTTTTTATTACTCCTTTAATAAAGTCCGCCGTTTCTCTGTCATATACGGCAACGGGAATATAGTGAGAAACCTGCGCGGTTGAGTCTCTGAGCCACATGGCGGGAATATCGCCGGTCAATACAAATACCGTGCCGTCATCCATATACTCCGAAGCCGTCTCAACGGTGCTGAGATAGCATTTTCTGTACATTTCGGCGAGCTTTGCGCTGTAACCGGAAATCTTTGCGGCGTATTCGTCCGCTCTCGCTTTGAGTTTTTCGGGGATTCTCATTGTCAACACCTCCGATAATTGTGCCGTAATCTGTTTTTCCCGGACAAATTATACTATATATTGTATTTTTTATCAATTATTTTTCGCAATTACTTGAAAAGATTTGATGATTGATATATAATCATTCTGTTATGTGAACAGAATGAGAGGTCAGGGGAAATGAATCAGATAGGTTTTGACAACGAAGCTTATATTACCAGGCAGTCCGAAATGATTTCCGAGAGAATAGGCGAATTCGGCGGCAAGCTTTATCTTGAGCTCGGCGGCAAGCTTTTTGACGATATGCACGCCTCAAGAGTCCTGCCCGGATTTGCTCCGGACAGCAAGCTCAAGATGCTCAAAAAGCTCGGGGATGACGTTGAGATTGTCATAGTCATCAACGCGGGAGATATCGAGAGCAATAAAATCCGCAGGGACCTCGGCATCACCTACGACACCGATGTTCTCAGGCTTATTGACGCCTACAGGGCGACCGGCCTTTATGTCGGCAGCGTCGTTCTCACCCAGTTCAGCGGTCAGCAGTCTGCCGTCTCTTTCAGAAAGAAGCTTGAAACTCTCGGAGTAAAAGTCTTCGTTCATTATCCCATAGACGGTTATCCTTATAATGTTCCCCTCATTGTCAGCGACGACGGCTTCGGCAAAAACGATTATATCGAAACAGAGAGACCGCTCATCGCGGTTACCGCTCCGGGACCGGGCAGCGGAAAGCTCGCG
>CACZTQ010000282.1 GCA_902784155.1 Oscillospiraceae bacterium | reverse complement strand
CTGGTTCATTATACCGTTGCCGTTTGTATCCGTAAGGAATTCGGAGCGGTAGCCGATAAGACCTCTTGACGGGATTTTGAATTCAAGATGCGATGAGCCGCCCTCGCGCGAGCCCATATTTTCGAGCTCGCCTCTGCGCGAGCCGAGTTTTTCTATAACGATGCCGACATACTGCTCGGGGACCTCGACAATAAGCAGCTCCATCGGCTCATAGACCTTGCCGTTGATTTCCTTGAGAATGACTTTCGGGCGCGAGACCTGGAATTCATATCCCTGGCGGCGCATCGTCTCGATAAGAATCGAGAGCGAGAGCTCGCCTCTGCCCGAAACCTTGAAGGTATCTGTGGTCTCGGTCTCCTCAACGCGCATACTCACATTGGTCTCGACCTCTTTGAAGAGGCGGTCCCTGATATTGCGCGAGGTGACGAATTTGCCCTCCTTACCCGCAAACGGGCTGTCGTTGACGATGAAATTCATCGAAATCGTGGGCTCGTCAATCTTAATGAAGGGGAGGGGCTCGATATGCTCGGGGTCGCAGAGAGTCTCGCCGATATTGATATCGGAGATACCGCTCACACATATAATATCGCCCGCCTGCGCCTCGTCGCATTCAACCCTGTGCAGACCTTCAAACTGATAAAGGCGCGAGATTTTTACGTTTCTGCTCTCGCCTTCGGTGCTGCAGAGCACGCAGTTTTCGTTTTTGCGTATAACGCCCCTCTCGACTCTGCCTACGCCTATTCTGCCGATATAGTCGTCATAGTCAAGCGATGAGAAGAGGCACTGAAGGGGGCCGTCGGGATTCCCGGCGGGCGGGTCAATATGCTCGAGAATCGCGTCAAACAGCGGTCTCATATCGCCCGAGCGGACTTCCGGGTCAAGGCTCGAATAGCCGTCTCTCGCGCTGGCGTAAACAACGGGGAATTCAAGCTGGTCCTCCTCGGCTCCGAGGTCTATGAAAAGGTCGAGCACCTCGTCAACAACCTCATAGGGGCGCGCGTTGGGCCTGTCAACCTTGTTGATGACAACGAGAATCTCCTTTTTGAGATTGAGCGCCTTCTTGAGGACGAATCTCGTCTGGGGCATACAGCCCTCAAACGCGTCAACAAGCAGAAGCACGCCGTCAACCATCATAAGGATACGCTCAACCTCGCCTCCGAAATCGGCGTGACCGGGGGTATCGACTATGTTGATTTTTGTGTTTTTGTAGTGAATTGAAGTGTTTTTGGAGAGAATGGTTATTCCTCTCTCTCTTTCGAGATCGTTGGAGTCCATAACTCTCTCGGCGACCTGTTCATTCTCTCTGAATGTGCCGCTCTGTCTGAGCATCTGGTCAACCAGGGTGGTTTTGCCGTGGTCAACGTGAGCTATAATCGCAATGTTTCTTAAATCTTTATTCTGAGACAAGGGAATCACCTACTGTTATTCTTCGATTACCATACCTTCGGCCTCTCTCTTGGCCTTGAGCTCTGAGACTATTCTCTCCTTCTCTTTGCCCGAAATCTTATAGAAGAACATGGGCAGAGCGCACAGGAGCAGACTTACGCCCGGGACTATTGAAACGAGCGAAAAGACGGCGAAATTCTGCGCGTGAGTAAGGTCTGTGGCCGCTTTGATGACTGTGGATGAAAGCATCTCGGCGGGTTTGAAGCCGATAATCATATACATAATGATAATGCCGCTGGTTGAGAGGGCATTACCTATTTTATTGATAAAGCCGCTGATTGCGGAGCCCAGACCGTTATCCCTGAAGCCCGTGGTGAGCTCCATATAGTCGAGGCAGTCGCAAATCATGGCGAATGTAAGCACATTTATAACGCCCAGGGGGATGCAGGAAATGATTATGAAGGGGATGCAGATATAGAGGTTTGAGGTGAACCAGCCGATGAGCGTGGTTCCGACGCTCGCGAGCGCGCCCGCGAGGCAGGTGGTGATGAGGATTTTTTTATAATCAAAAATCTTCATGAGCTTGGGCATGAAGAGCATCGCTCCGAACATACCCACTATGGCGCAGACCTGGAATATGGTCTTGACCGATGAGACGCTTGCCGCAATGGCGGCGGTCTTTTCTTCGAGAGTCATACCCGTAAGGTCGGGGCCTATGTAGAAGGCGTATCTCGCAACGTGAACGGCGGCCGCCTGGACCATATATCTGCCGCTCGAGAGGACTCCCATAAGCAGAACGAGCATAAGGGGCTTGCAGGTAAAGACTCTTTTGAGCTGCGAAGAGTCGCCCGGCTGACGCTTTTTGACGGGGGGAATAACTCTTTCTTTGACGTGGAAATAGGAGTTGATATAGAATACGATGCCGATTCCGACCGTGACAACGGCGATGATGAGATATTTTTTCTTATCGAAGGCAAGGGGGTCCGCCGTGCTGATAATTTTGGGCAGGATGAATCCGGCCGCGAGGAAGAATATCTCGGGAAGGGCGGAGCCGATGCTGTTGATAATCTTTGTGAACGAAATGACCGAGCCGCGCTCCTTCGCGTCGGGAGTCATTACATTGGGCAGGCACCAGAAGGGTACGTCGGCCATGGTGTAGGTCATACCCCAGGCGACATAGACGACGGCGGCGAATATCATCGCCGAGGTCATGTTGCCGAATTTCGGGCTCGAATACATAAGTATGGTGAGAACCGCTATCGGTACGGATGCGAAGAGAATATAGGGCTTCATCTTGCCCCATTTTGTGGTCTTATGGTCAACTATCATACCCATGAGCGGGTCGTTGATGGCATCCCAGACTCTCGCAAGAAGCATCAGAAGAAGCACAAAAATCAGGGGAAGCTGCAGAATGTTGACATAGTAGTCGCTGATGTAGCTCGACATCATGGCGTAAATCATACCCTGACCGCCCGCGCCCAGCGCGTACATCCATAATTCCTTTTTGCTCACGTATCTTTTATCTTCCACGTTTCTCAACCTTTCAAATTCCGGTAATTGTTTAAATCAGAGCTTGCGGGGTTTTTTGCCCCGCGAGCTCCGATAAAATCTGATAATCTGCCGTGAGGATTATTCGCCCTTCATGTCGATGAGATCGACCTTGCCCTCATAGGAGGCAACGCTGACCTTGATTGAATCAAAGATGGCGGCCTTGATATCGTCGTCGGTCGCGCCGAGCTCTTTGCTGTATTTGCTGTCAATGAAGAGGTTGATATCCATGATATCGGGGAGAACCATGGGGTTGATGCCGGAGTCAATGCCTCTGGCCTTGTAATCCTTGACTATCTTGCCCATGCCCATTCTCATCATCCACGGGGGAACGCTGATGATCTTGCGGCCGTTCATTCCTCTCGCGTCATAGACTATCGCGAGGAATTCCTTCCAGGTGTAGTTGACCATCGAGATGGGGAACGCCTCGAAGCCGCCGGCCTCTCTCTCGGCCGCGCCGCAGATGACTTCGCCGACCTGACGGCAGGTGAGCATCGCGGTTCCGCCTGCGGGATACATTGTGAACGGGAGCTTATCCATACCGGCAATCTGCTCAATGAGGATGGTCCATACGGGCTTTCTGCCGGGCTGGGTTCCGAAAATGTAGGGAAGCTCGAGAACCTTGACGCTGAAGTTATCGTCGCAGGCCTCTTCGCAGACCTTCTCCTGGTCGAGCCTTGCGCGGAAGTAGGGGCACTTCTCTTCGAAATGAGCCTCGGGCTTCTGCTTTGCAAGGTATGAGAAATAAGAACCGAGAACAACCGCTCTCTTTACTCCGACCTTTTTGCAGATGGGGAAGATTCTCTCAAGGGGAGCGATGTTGTATTTGTAATAGTAATCATAAACGGGTGCGGGGAATTCAGCTCTTTCGTCAACGCCCGCGGCAAAGATGAAGCAGTCCTTGCCCTTGAGCATCTCTTCGACTTCCTCGTCCGACTTCTTGTTGATGTCGGCAAAGACGAGCTCCATCTCTTCGGGGATGGGAGCGCCCTGAGGAAGGGGAGGAAGAGCTACTGAAGAAACCTTGTGGCCCTTTTTGATTAGCTGGATAGCCGCCTCGCAGCCGAGAAGACCTGTTCCGCCTATCATAAATACGTTCATTGCAATACCTCCGTAAATAAAATATTTCACTTTATAATATTACAAAACAGTCAATTAGTCAAGATTTTAATATAAATAAAATATGTGAGAGTCTGTCTGAATCTTTTGAAAAAGAAGCTTTCCTGCCCGGAATTCAAGGCGGCGGCAGGCGGGGGAGCGATAAAAAGATCAAAGCCCTGCTTGTAAGCAGGGCTTTAACCATGGGGTTGAATTGAGGAGGGGTATTGCTCATACCGGAGAGTTGCGGCTCTCTCACGGTACGCCTATATGTTAACCCCCACATGTTAATTCAATATGAACAAACAATAAACCTTTTGACGATATTTTATGAATCCTGTTTCAACAGACCGGTGATGTTGATATATCCCGCCGGCTCTCTGAAAAGCCTGCTGTCGGCGGAGGATGAGACCGAAACTATCTCGGTGACAGTCGATGAGCCGTCGTATCCCGAGAATTCGATTCTCGTGAGCTTCCCGTCCTCATAGTAGCAGTAATATGTGCCTTCGTCCGAGCCGTAAATGTCTATGTCTATGCTCTTGCCGCCCGACGTGCCCTTGTAGGTGCCTTTGTAGCCGCTGTCAACGGGGACGGTCGTGATTGAGGAGAATCTGTCAATCATCGCGTTGAATTCGGCGGGGTCGGTTTCGTAGTACGCCCTGACATTCGCCGCGTAAATGCGCGCCTTTCCGCCGGAGAGATACGCTTTGAGCGTAACGCTGCCGGATGAGGATGAATCATCAAGCGGAGCCGCCGTTTCGAGATACATTCTGTCGCCGCTCTTCGCCGTCTTTACCGGCAGGGTGACCGATTCGACGCCGTCGGAGGTGGTGATGATAAGGTCAAGGGTGTAGCTGTCTTTTTTAAGTGTCTCGGCGATGAATCTGTTTGCCTCGCTTCTTTCGGCAACGCCGGGATCGTCCTCTATATCATTATCCGGATTTATCACTTCATATCTGAGAGAGAACTCGATTTCCTGTTTTCCGCTGCGCCCGTAATCGGCTGACGAGACGAAGGCCGAGCCGGCGTCTTCCTGCCCCGTGAGAGCCTCGCCTTTTTTGAAAAGACCGCGCACGGCGAGCAGGAATCTCGCGAAAATATTGAGATCGGGAGCCTTTGACGAGAGCTGCAGCTTCATCGTGATTCTGCCCGTATTTCCGGGGCCGAGAAGCACATAACGCCCTTCGGTGCCGAGGCATTCGAGCCCTTCGGATGAGGCGGAGAATGAGATTGAGCCGATGGGATACGGGGATGTGTTTTTGAAACTCACGGTCGCGGTTGCGGTGTCGAATAAGCCGTAGGCGGTCTTGTCAAATCCGACATCCCACTTTATAAAGTCCGTTTCCGCTTCCCCGGGCGGGTTTTCATCCTGCGCGAAGGCAGCGGGAGCGAAGCCGCACAATATGCAGAGCGCAACAATCAGCGCCGCGGCCGCGGTCAATAATTTTAAAGCCGTTTTCATGTTTTTTCCTTTCGGGACCGGTGGTTTGTTTTGTTTAGGTTATTATACAGCATAGAGGTCAAAAGTCAATAAAATAAAGAAAAACCGTCCTGCGCGGGAATTTCCCGCGCAGGACGGCTGTGCAGCTGTCCGGGTTTTACGGTTATGAAGCCATGCCCTCGTTGATGGCTCTTTCGAGATCAAAGTCGTTTGCGTATTTGTCCATATTGATATAGCCGGTGGGCTCAACGAAAAGCTTGCTGTCGGCGGAATCCGAAAGCTCGACAATTTCGGTTATCTCGAAGGTAGTGATTTTGCCGTCCTTGTCTTTGGAGACCTGCTCCACACGCCTGAGATTGTTTCCCTCATACATATAGATGGCATAATCGTTTTCGGTGCCGTAGTAGTCGAAAGTCATTCCGCCCGATTTTGCCGAGCCCATATAGTCTTCGCGGGTGTCGCCGCCTTCCTTGACGCTGTTGAGAAGATTTGTGAACTCATCTTCTCTCATATCGAGGGTAAACGTGCCTCTTATTTCGGGGATATAAATGGAGGCTTTGTCTTTTTTGAGATAAGCTTTCATGGTCATTGTGTCAAAGGGGAATTCATCAATTGGGTAGGAGACTTCGGTATACATCCTGTCGCCTTTTTTTGCCATTAAGATAGGTATGTTATATGTGGAAGAGCCGCCCGTTTCTTTCACCAGAATCTTCAGGGTGAAAGCATCCTTTGACAAGAGATCCAAGTACAGATCCTCAAAAATCTTTCTTGAGGCCGCGTCGGGATCTTTTTCAAGGCCGGAAAAATCAATCTCCATATATTCCACACAGAGCTTTACGGGGTATTTGCCGCAGAGCAGATAGTCGGCGGAAGTCTCGGCAATCTCACCCTTATCACAGGGGTCGGTTATAGCCGTGCCCTTGGAGAAAAGATCGCGGACGGCAAGCAGCATACGGGCGAAGAAGTTGAGATCCGGCGCTTTTGAAGAAAGCTGAAGATCAAGCTCCGCGGTATAGGTGCTTCCCGCTTCAATGGTTACGAAGGGCTCAAACCCTTCGGAGCCGACAAGCTCAAGCCCCTCCGAGCAGGCGGAAATATGGGCAAGCACGGGTTTGCCGGAAATGTTTGTGATTTTAAAGCTTGCCTTCGCTTTATCAAAAATAAAATAAAAAGATCTGTCGGTTGACGCTGCCGAGGATATGCCGGCGCCTTTATTTTCGGGCGTTATTTCGGCCGCGAAAGCAAAGGGGAAGATGCCCGCAATCATTGAGAGCGAAATGAGAACGGCGAGAAGAGCCGTGCAGAGTCTGTTTTTCCTGTTCATTATAATACCTCCGTGAAGCCGGGCTTTGCGCGTTACAGCGCCGGACGGCTTTTATTTACAAAACAGATTATATACTTTGCGAAATTAAAATTCAATAGAGGTCCGATTAAGATTCAATTAAGATTTTCCGAAAAACTCGGTCTCGACAATTTCTCTGCCCTTTTTGCTCCTGCCCGGGAAGCCTGTCACAATAAGTCTGCCCTTGTGGCGAAGGGTGATTTTATCCCCCTCGGCAACCCGCCTGTCGGGCTTCGTGCACTCAACGTCATTGATAAAGACGAGACCCTTGCCGATTGCTTCGCAGGCGGCCTCCCTGCCGATTCGGAAGCCGTTTTTCACTATGCTGTCAAGACGGGGGGACGAAACCGTGAAGGTGGTCCTGACACCCTCGCTTCCCGCGAGACCCGTCACCTCGTGAGGGGCGAGAATATTCACCGTGAGAGTGCCGCGCCCCGCCGAGCTGAGATTTTCGGCGATGTAGGCTGAGAGGGATTTCATCACAAAAATCACGCAGCCGTCATCATTCACGATGATATCGCCGGTCATGTCGCGGCTGATTCCGAGCCCCATAAGCGAGCCGAGATAATCCCGGTGCGAGAGGGGAGGGGAGAATTTATCTTTTTTGACCCCGAGGGCGCAGACAGGGCAGTCGTCGGGCGATTCGGCAAAAAATTCCGAGAGCGAGCCGAAATCACAGGCCTCTATATATTCGGGCAGATAGACCGCGACGCATCTTTCCGCCCCGGCGAATCCTCCGTAAAACACCCTGTGCACCCCGTGAGGCAGGCGCAGACACGCCGCCGCGGATTTGCCGCGCAGGTCGAGGAAGGCGGAGTGGGTAATCATCTGATTTGACAGGCACTGCTCCGCTTTGTCATTGAGAAAAGAGGTTATGAAGCCGTCATCCTGCGTCATTTTCATATACCCTGATTATTTCGCCGATATACATTTTATGGACCGGGGCGTCGTCATACCATTTGTTCACGCTCTCATCGATAAACGATGATTTGTCAAGGTCCTGCGAGGCGAGGATCCTGCATACGGCGGTGTATTGAGCTTCTCTGTATGTGACCGCGCCGTCAACGGGCAGGGGAGTGAAGCCCGCCTGAGCGGCCTTGTCAATGTCTCTGCCGCTCTGAGCGCCGAATATTCTGCCGAGCGCGGGTTTATACTTCCCGTCATAAAACGAAACGGTAAAAAGCCCACCCTTCTCAAGAAACTCATAGGTGTAT
>CACZTQ010000281.1 GCA_902784155.1 Oscillospiraceae bacterium | reverse complement strand
TATGTTGACTCTGAAAGATATAAAAACCGAAAACTAAGGTGATACCATGCCCACCTATGAAAAATTAACCCCGGAAACCGAAAAGAGGATAATTACAGAAAAGGCGGAGGGCTCCTTCGCCTCTTTGGCGTTTGATGAGGCGAATGTCATCCGCAGGAATCCCGAAAAGGATAAGGCGGATATCATTCGCACGGCCTTTGTGCGCGATTGCGACAAGATTATCCACTGCCCGTTTTACAACCGCTACGCCGACAAAACGCAGGTGTTTTCGTTATATAAAAATGACGATATCAGCCGCCGCTCGCTTCACGTTCAGCTCGTCTCACGCATTGCCCGCACCATCGGCAAGGCGCTGAATCTTAATCCCGATTTAATCGAGGCAATCGCTCTCGGCCACGATATAGGTCACCCCCCCTTCGGCCACGCGGGCGAAAAAATCCTCGATGAACTGTATTTTTCTCACGCGCAGAGGCATTTCAGCCACAATATCCATTCCGTGCGCGTGCTTGACGGCATTTTCCCCTACAACATATCCCTGCAGACGCTTTGCGGAATCGCCGCTCATGACGGGGAAATCGAGCTCGGCGAATACCGTCCGGCGCCGCTTGAGAGTTTTGATGAATTCGACCGGATGATTGAGGAATGTTACCTCGACAAAGAGAATGTGAAAAAGCTTGTCCCCTCAACGCTCGAGGGCTGCGTTGTGCGAATCTCGGATATCATCGCGTACCTCGGCAAGGACAGACAGGATGCCGAGCGGGCGAAAATAACCGCCCCCGGTGAATTCGAGAGCGGAGCAATCGGCTCAATCAATGCCGAGCTTATCAATAATCTTGTGGTGAATATAATCGAAAACAGCTACGGCAGGCCGTATATCAAGCTTGATGACGCGCATTTTGAGGCGCTCAAAAATGCGAAGGCGGAGAACTACAATCTGATTTATAAGAATAAGGCCGTGCAGGAGCAGATTGATTCGTCAATCCGCCCGATGATGACGGAGCTCTATGACAAACTTCTCACCGAACTGCTCGCCGGAAACACCGCTTCACCGGTATTCACCCACCATATTGAATATGTAAATAAAGCTCACTACGAGCGCAGGGCTCCCTATGAATCGACAGAGCCCAATCAGATTGTCGTCGATTACATCGCCGGCATGACCGACGACTATTTTGTGGATTTATACGCATATCTGTTCCCCGAAAGCAAATATGCGATAAAGTATAAAGGATATTTTGAATAAAACGAAACGGAGTGAACAGCAATGTCACTTTCCCGGACAAGTAAATTCATCGCTCTGATTTTGCGCCACAAGCCTGAAGCAATAGGTATTACGCTTGATGAACACGGCTGGGCGAATGTTGACGAACTAATAAAAGGTATTGCTAAGCAGCAGCCCTTTGATACGGAAACGCTCGAGGAAATTGTTGCGACCGATGAAAAGCAGCGATATTCGTTCAACGAAGATAAAACTCTCATAAGGGCAAATCAGGGTCACTCAATCCCCGTGGATGTTGAGCTTGAGGAAAAAGCGCCGCCGGAGATACTCTATCACGGAACAGGCGTAAAGTTTAAGGCGTCAATTGATGAAACCGGGCTGATTCCGAAAACGAGGCTCTATGTTCATCTCTCTGCCGATAAAGAAACCGCGCTGAAAGTCGGCAAGCGCCACGGCAGCCCAATAGTTTATGCAATTAACGCCGCCCGGATGCACAAAGACGGATATAAGTTTTATCTCTCTGAAAACGGTGTTTGGCTGACCGAAACAGTTCCGATGAGATATCTCGGCTATATTACAAAAGATGAAGAGTAAGAAGAATAGCGGCAAAATACCGCACTATTTTAAAATCAATCCCGGATACTCCCCGAAACCCTCTGATTCTAAGCCGGAAGGCTTAGACCGGAGGGCTTTGTCTTTGCGTGATTCCGTTAACCGGACGGAATCCGGCACGGCGCGTTTGCAATCCGGCAATCGCTCCGTCAATTCATTCCGCTCTTTTTTGCCCCTCGAAAATGATATAGGATTTTTATTCAAAATAATTTTTTCCGTTTTGTCACCCTTTTGTTACTCTGTGTGTTATATAATACAGACAAAGGATAACGAAAATGCTGTCCGATTATTATCAGACCGGAACGGAGAGTAATTCCGGCGGAGAAAAGTACATAGACCTGAATATCCTGAACAGCGCCAAAAGCCTTGATGACCTTATAATTAAATAAATATTTATATCATATAAAAAGATTCACTCTGCAGTTTAATGCAGGGTGAATCTCTTTTTAACGGCTTTTGCCGTAAAACTCCGTTATAACTTTTATTTCTCGTTATCCGGTAAATCTCCGGCGAAGGGAGGTTAACCGAAATCCCCGATTTTGGTGTCGTATTTATTCTTTGCCGGATTTTCGGGGACGGGGACGGGATAGCTGCCCGTGAAGCATCCGTCGCAGAAGCAGACGTTTGCCTCCTCCGCGATCTTATGAGTTGACTCCACCGTGAGATAACCGAGCGAGTCGGCTCCGATTGCCTTAGCGATTTCTTCCGTTTTATCATACTTGCAGGCGATGAGATTATCGCGGCTGTCGATATCCGTGCCGAAGTAGCAGGGATGCCTGAAGGGCGGGGCGGACACGCGCACGTGAACCTCCTTCGCTCCCGCCTCGCGCAGAAGGCTGACTATCCTTGCGCAGGTTGTTCCGCGCACTATGGAATCATCTATCATTATCACGCGCTTGTCTCTGACGGTTTCTTTAATCACATTGAGCTTAAGGCGGACAGTATCTTCGCGGCTCATCTGCGAGGGCTGAATAAAGCTTCTGCCCGTGTATTTATTCTTGATGAAACCGATACCGTAGGGGATGCCGCTTTTTACGGCGTAACCGAGCGCGGCGTCAAGCCCGGAATCGGGAACGCCTATGACAACATCGGCTTCAACGGAATGCTCCCGGGCGAGCAGCTCTCCCGCTTTCATCCTCGCGTGATGAACGGAAACGCCGTCAAGGACCGAGTCCGGCCTCGCGAAGTAGATGAATTCAAAAACGCACATCGTGCTTTTGCTTTTCGGGGAGATATGCGTCTCAAATGACTGCATACCCGCTTTTGTGAATTCGATAATTTCACCGGGCCTTACATCGCGGATAAACTCCGCGCCGACCGCGTCAAGCGCGCAGGATTCACTCGCGGCGCAGTAAGCTCCGCCCGGCATTCTGCCGATACACAGCGGTCTGAAGCCGTTGGGGTCGCGGAAGGCAATCATCGAAGTCGCCGTCATTATAACGCAGGAATAGGCGCCTTTGATTTTACTCATCGTTTTTTCGACAGCCTCGCGGGTGTTCGCTGAATTCAGCCTGTCGCCGACAAGTGAATAAGCTATTGTCTCCGTGTCGGAAGTGCCGTGAAAGATGCCTCCCGACAGCTCGGTTTTCCTTCGGATTTCATCGGAGTTTGTCAGATTCCCGTTATGAGCGAGGGCGAGGTTTCCCTTGATATGGCGGATGACAAGGGGCTGAATATTGTTGATATCTTTTCCGCCCGTTGTCGAATAGCGCACGTGGCCGAGAGCCATATTCCCGGGGCCGATGCCGTCAAGTTTTTCGGGAGTGAACACCTCGGAAACAAGGCCGTCGCCTTTGTAATGCGAAAAAACGCCATCGTTGTTTACGGCTATTCCGCAGGATTCCTGACCCCTGTGCTGAAGGGCGTGAAGCCCGAGATATACAAGATTCGCGAGGTCCGATATCCTGCTGTCAAAGATTCCGAATACACCGCATTCTTCGTGAATTGAATTAAACATACTTCTCCTAATCCGCCGTGTAAAGGTTGGCATACGGTCTTGATGTTTCGGGAACGAGCTTTCTGAAGGGCTTTTTCATTATTTCGTCATAGTCGGCGTCAAAATAACGGCAATACTTTTTTACATAGTCCTCAAGTTCTTTTCTGTCCTGCTGAGTGAGATTCGCGATTTTTATATTCGGTGAGAGATTTTCTTTCGGGAAGGAGCCTCTGACAAACATTTTGCCGCCGTGCATTCCCGAAGCGCAGTGAGTTCCGAAAAGCTTTTCGCCGTGTCTGAGATTGAGACCGAGCAGGACTATCATTCCGCCTGCCATATATTCGCCGAGGAATGAACCGGCGCAGCTGCCGATAACAAGGACGGGCTTCATATCACGGAATTCCTTCATATGAATACCGCCGCGGCAGCAGACGTTGTCGCGCACAAAAATCCTGCCGTCGCGCATTCCGTAACCGAGAGCGTCGCCCGCGTGGCCGTGAATGATAATCTCGCCGCCTCCCATCGTATTGCCGACAGCGTCCTGCCCGTGACCGTGAAGGATAATTCTGCCGCCGCTGAGGCAAAAGGCGAGGTCGTTGCCGGCCGTGCCCTCGATTTCGAGAGTTTTCCCTTTCGGAAGAGCGCAGCCGAGATACCGCTGACCGTTTACCCCGGTTACGGAGACTTTGTTTCTTGAAAGGAACTCTTTATTTATGTCTTCATTGACCCCGGCATATCCTCTGATTCCCGCTTCAACGCTCATGAATCAATCGCTCCTTTCATTCTTTTATCTCTTTCGGTTTTATCAAAAATAAACGGCTGGGGAACGCCGGTTATATCTCCTTTAAGTCCGGAAAGATCGACTCTGTGTTCAATCAGACTTGTATAGATTCCCGCGTTTTCGCTTGAATTTATAAGCACATATCCGACAAGCCTGCCGCTTTCAAATATCATGCGCTTGTATGAATCGCCGTTACGGATTATTCTGTCGGAGTATGCGCCGCCCTTCGCGTTTATAAGCCCGCAGGTGCAGATACGAAGGCCGTAAAAATCGATGGCGTTTACCGAATAGCTTCCGTTAATTCCGATACTGCCTCCCGCCATCCGTGAACCCGCGGCGATGCCCTGATTGACGGCGTTGGGCCAAAGCGCGATAACTCTTTTGCTGCCGTCAAGCATATCTTGTGAAACCGTGCAGTCGCCGGCGGAGTAAATGCTTTCATCGCTTGTCTGCATCGTTTCGGGGTCGGTGATTATTCCCCGGTTTACTTCAAGCCCCGCTTTCTCCGCGAGCGCGGTTTCGGGGCGGACACCGACGGCGGGAATAAGCAGATCGCAGGCGAGCTCCTCTCCGCTGTCAAGGATAACGGATGTTATTCTGTCCGCTTTGCTTTTCGCCTCGGCGACCGTGTGCTCAAGATGAAATCTTATATGCCCCTGCGCTTCAAGATATTTTTTGACGGATACGGCCGACTTTTCATCGAGTATCGAGGGCAGAACACGCGGAGCGAGCTCAACAACGTCAACGCTTCTGCAGATTTTTGAAAGCCCTTCCGCCGCCTTCATACCTATAAGCCCCGCGCCGATAACGACGGCTCTTGTGTTTTTGTTTGCCCTTGTTTTAATCTCTTTGACCGATTCAAAATCGAGGAATGTTAAGGCGTTGCTTTTGCCGGAAACATTCTTCATCGGCGGTATAAAAGGCTTTGAGCCGGTGCAGATGCAGAGCTTATCATAAGAATATTTTTTTCTTCCCGCCTTAACGGTTTTTGCCTGCCTGTCGATTGATTCTATCTCGATGCCGGTTAGAATTTCGATGCCGTTTGCTTTATAAAATGAGCTTTTTCTCAGATACATCCCGCTCTCTTTTACGGCGCCTTTGAGATAATAGCTGATTGACGGGCGGCTGTAGGGCAGATAATTCTCTTTGGTAAAAACGGTTATCGTGCCGTCTTTATCCTCTTTTCTTATCTGCTCCGCGCAGGCAAGGCCCGCCGCCGAAGCCCCTATTATTATATATTTCATTTGATATCATCTCCTGACTCGATATAGATGAGAGCGTGATTCGGGCAGTTTTTAACGCACGCCGGCTCTGCCTCATTCCTGCATAAATCGCATTTGACGGCGGT
>CACZTQ010000280.1 GCA_902784155.1 Oscillospiraceae bacterium | reverse complement strand
TGGGGATACCCATCGCTTCGGCAAGACCCGCGTGCTTGGTCAGATGCTTCTGCTCACCGTGAACGGGAATAAAATACTTCGGCTTAGTGATACCGAGCATGAGCTTGAGCTCTTCCTGGCAGGCGTGGCCAGAAACGTGAACGTCATACATCTTCTCGTAAATTACGGTAGCGCCGAGCTTCATGAGCTCATTGACAACATTGCCGACCGTCTTTTCGTTGCCGGGAATCGGGGTTGCCGAGATTATAACATAGTCAAGTGGCCTTATTTCGACCTTGCGGTGGTCGGAAAAGGCCATCCTCGAAAGAGCCGACATAGGCTCTCCCTGGCTTCCTGTGGTGATGATAACGAGCTTATCAGAAGAATAGTTATTGATTAAATCAGCGTTAATCAGAACTCCCTCGGGTATTTTGAGATAACCGAGCTCCGCGGAAACATTGACAACATTCTCAAGCGAGCGGCCGACTACGGCAACCTTGCGCCCGATTGAACGCGCAACATTTATAATCTGCTGAATCCTGTGAATATTCGAAGCGAATGTAGCGACGATAATCCTGTTTTTGCCGGCTCTTCTGAAAAGAATTTCAAAGCTGTCGCCGACCTTCTTTTCGCTCTCGGTGAAGCCTGGGCGCTCCGCGTTTGTGCTGTCGGAGAGAAGAGCGAGCACTCCCTCGTTGCCGAGCGAAGAGAAGCGGGCAAGGTCAATCATACCGCCGTCAATGGGGGTGCTGTCTATTTTGAAGTCGCCCGTCTGGACAACCGTGCCCGCGCCGCAGGTAACGGCAAGACCGATGGCATCGGGGATTGAATGATTGACGTGAATCATCTCAACGCTGAATCCGCCGACCTTGACGGTATCGCCGGGTTTCACCTCGTTGAGCTTTGCGCTCGACAGGATTCCGTGCTCCTTGAGCTTCCCCTCAATCAGGCCGAGAGTAAGACGCGTGGAGTAAACGGGGATATTGCATATCTTGAGCAGATAAGCAAGACCGCCTATATGGTCCTCGTGACCGTGAGTTATGAATATACCCTTAATCTTTGAGGCGTTCTTTTCAACATAAGTGAAATCGGGAATAACGATATCAACGCCGAGCATCTCGGGCTCGGGGAAAGCGAGTCCGCAGTCAACGATGATAATGTCATCCTCATACTCATAAAGAGTCATATTCTTTCCGACTTCGTTGAGACCGCCGAGAAAGACAATACGAAGCGGCTTGTCGTTGGCGGGAGATTTTTTCTTTTTGCTCTGGCCGCCGGTTTTTGCCGGTTTCTTTCCGGTCTTGGCCGCCGGCTGAGCGGATTCCGCTTTCATCTCTTTTTTACCGGAGCGGTTTCTGCCCGCGGAATTCTTTCTCGACGCCTTGCCTTTGGGCGCGTTTCCTTTGGCGGCGATTTCTTTGGATTTGGGTTTCTTTTTGGATTCGGCTTCGGTTTTGCCGTTTCCCTTTTTTCTTTTATTGTTTTCCGAATTGGATTTAAGAGCGTCAAGCGAAGCCCTTATATCATCCAGCTGATTCTTTTTTGCCATAATTCTCCTTACTTTTTGAATTAAAAATTATTTCGATATTGTAAAAATACACATAATCTCCTATTATAGTTATTATATAATACCACCGGAATACCGCTTTGTCAAATTTAAAGTTGAAAAATTTATTATAATATGATAAAATTCAAACCAGAAAGGAGCTGCTTGTTTATGAAAAAATTTTCGAAGAAATTAACCGCCGTCATCGCGGCGCTAATCATCGCGCTTCCTGTAATGACGGTATCGGCCCTGATAACCGCTTTCGCCGATGATCCCGAAAATATTTATTTCGGGAGCTATCCGCAGACACATATTACCGATGAAGGCCTTATCGAAAACCTTAATTCTCTTGTGACCGATGAGGATTTTATCGATATGCAGTATTATGCCGGTGACGGAAAAGAAGGTTCCGAGCACGTCGAAAGCTACGAGTTTTACGCCGATGTGATTTATAACGGCTGTAAATACAGAGCTCTTAAATTCAGCGAATACAGACCTTCGCAAACCAATGCCGTTTTTTATGACAAAAGCAAAAGCAACCGTTATACCGATGGCGGGTACTATATAAATCAGACTCACTGGTTCAGATATGACCCGATTCAGTGGAAAGTCCTTGACTCCGGCAGCGGCCTTCTCCTGTGCGCTGATAATATTGAAGCCCAGCCCTATGATTTCAGTTCTACGGGCTGCGAGGGTTATGAAGCGAGCTCAATCAAGTCTTTTCTTGAGAATAAATTCTTTAATGCCGCATTCACCGAGACCGATAAGCAGGCATTTGCAGACGGTAATCCCTCTGTCAGACTTCTGACTCTTGCCGAGGTAAAGAACACTTCATACGGATTCAAGGATAACAACAACGCCGATCCCGCGAGAGCGTCATATAACACAGATTATTCCGTTGCAAACGGAGCCAACCCTCAGACAACCCAGTACGGTGCCATCTGGCTCCTGAGCGACATCGATCCCGACAGCAGCAGATTTGTAAACGCCTGCTCCGGTCTGAAGGTTTACACAGGACTTGACACTCAGGAAACAAATATTATCAGAGGCATCAAGCCTGTTATTCAGATTGATTACGCCAAGGCCGGCAAATTCAATATCTATTACTATAACAACGGCGAAATAATCCATACGGATTCTTACTGTCAGGGAGATTATGTTGAGTATTATACTCCCGATATCGAAGGGTATGATTTTAACAGCTGGGATATCGATCTTCCCGCTACGATGCCCGCGCATGATATTTATGTTAATGCTCAGACAGCAGTACACATACACACCGTTAAATGGAATATCGGCAATACTGCGGTAACTCAGAATTATAATTACGGCGAAGAAATCTCCGCCCCCGAAATACCCGCAAGAGAAGGATATACAGCCGCAGGCTGGAACGCTGAGATTCCCGGCAATATGCCCGACTCGGACCTTGTATTCACGGCGCAGTATGTCCCCAACAAGCACACCGTTTCCTGGTATGCGGGCGGAAAGGGTACCACTGAAGAATACGAATATGATTCAGAAATAAAAGCCCCCGAAATCCCTGCAAAAGAAGGTTACACGGCAGCCGGATGGGATCCCGAAGTACCCGCAAAAATGCCGGATAAAGATCTTTCATTCAATGCCAGATACGTTGCAAACGAGCATCAGATCGAATGGAACATTGACGGCAAAAAGCAAACGGTAACCCTGAAATTCGGCGATGTGATTAACGCTCCTCAGATACCGTCAAAAGAAGGTTACACAACCGAAGGATGGAATGCCGTAATACCCGATGTGATGCCCGACAGAAATCTTTCTTTCACGGCAATATACAAAGCAATCGACACTCCCGTCACTCCCGGCACTCCGGATACACCCGATACTCCGGATACGCCCGACACACCCGATACGCCCGATACTCCGGTTAACCCCGACGCTTCGGATTATAAGCTTCCGAAATTCTCCGAAAAGACCGCCGATTATAAGACATACGTTACCGTCAGTGTAACTCTCCCGAATGTTCCCAGAGGCGCAAGAGTGGTAATTGACGGTAAAGACGCTGTCAAAGACAGAAATATTTATTCGGCAGATATCGGTCAGCTGAAAGAAACAAAAACCGTTAAGGTTGAAGTCAAGTCAGGCGATAAGGTAATTGATTCCTCCGATCTCACAATCAAGGTTGATACCTGTTTCTTCAGCAAGGTAATATCCGTTATAATCAACTTCCTCTTTAACTGGTTCAAGTGGAAGCCCGTAACAGTTAAATTCTGAACCAAGTAACAGTAAAAGGCCGCCGTTTTCCGGCGGTCTTTTAAATAATATTCAAACCAATATTATATGATTTTAAATCTAATTTGCATAGTTTTCCCGCGCCGGCTCTCACTCACTCCGCCGCTCCTCCTTTCCCCGTCAAATCTACGATTTGCCGGGGGCCCCATTTCTTTGAATTCATGCAGGAACCAAGTCCATTTTATTCGTAAAAAAACAGAGCACGCAGGAGCGTACTCTGTTTTTTGGTGCGGGTAACAGGACTTGAACCTGCATGGATTACTCCACCGGATCCTAAATCCGGCGTGTCTGCCAATTCCACCATACCCGCTTATCCTGAGCTATTTTATTACAAAACGGTCTTAAATTCAAGTAAAATATTTTCGGGCTGCATTCCCTCCCGGCAATATTTGATATTGACATATCGGTAACGTTGTATTAAAATGATACTGTTCTCGGGGCGAGGTGAAATTCCTCACCGGCGGTTAAAGTCCGCTAACTCCTTTTCGGGAGCCGACACGGTGAAATTCCGTGACCGACGGTAAAGTCCGGATGCGAGAGAACCGTTTTTCGGTATTTTACGCCCCGTACTGTATTGTACGGGGTGATTTTTTTCGGAGGAAATATAAATGACAAAGAATCAGATTAAAATCTACAAGGTAACCCTGACCGCCGCTTTTTCGGCAGTGGCTTTCGCCCTGATGTTTATCGAAATATCAATTCCGATCATCCCCTCTTTTATCAAATTTGATATTTCGGATCTGCCCGCTTTATTCGGCTCTTTTGCCCTCGGCCCTCTTTACGGAGTATTGATTGAGCTTATTAAAAATATACTTCATATTCTTCTCAAGGGAACTTCGAGCGCGTTTGTCGGCGAAATAAGCAACTTCCTGCTCGGCGCATCCTTCTGCCTGACAGCCGGATTGATATACGCCCGCAATAAAACCAAAAAGACGGCGGTAATCGCAAGCATAGCCGGCGCCGTTGTTATGGGAATCATCTGTCTTCCGCTGAATTATTTCATAGTTTATCCCGCCTACGTCAACGTTTACAAAATGCCGCTTGACGCCATTATCAGTATGTATCAGGCGATTCTCGGCTCCATTGCAGAGATTCCGACAAAGAACGCGCTTTTCAACTGCCTTCTTGTTTTCAACGTTCCTTTCACCTTCGTCAAAGGAATTGTTGACGCCGCAATCTGTATTCTGATTTACAAACCGCTTTCAAGATTCATAAAAGGCAAAATGGCATAAAATCAGCCCCTGTCACCGACAGGGGCATTTTTGATGCTGTATCTTATTTTGCAATTTCGGCAAGCTTTGCGAACTGAGCCATTATTGACGATGCGGTAACATCGCCGAGCGAAATGAGCTCCTGATAATGATCGTCAACGATACCGAGCGAATAATCGTTATCGGGAACAACATAGCCTATCGCGTCATTGCAAAGGCCGAATACTATTGTGTCCTCTCCGAAGAGCTCGCGGATGGTCTTGTAGCCGAAATCCCTGCCTTTAAAAGAGCCTTCCGCCGTAAGCGAGCCGCCGCCGTAAACAAGGTCCTGAACAACTTCGCCGGGCATCATCGCGACCATAACATCGCCGAAGCGGGCATAACCGATTTCGGAGAACATATTATAATTGAAGAGACCGTCTGTATAGACCTGATAATTAACAAGTTCAAGCTTTCCGACAAGCTGCATAAGAGGATTGGTAACCCTGATTTTTACCGGCATCAGCTTTACGTTGAATATCGGCTCGAGCTCTCTTTCCTCAACAGGCTCCCAGCCCTCAAACCAGAGGGTATAATCATCGCTCGCCGCTTTTTCTTTATTGATTGTATCCCAGTCGGCGTTTTCCGCAATCTCATCATAAGTGTTGGTGAGATTCAAAGCGATCTCGCCCATTTCGTGGCCGAATCTGAGGCTCTGCATATATCTTCTCTCAAGGTCCTGCCCGTCGTTGCTGAGGCCTCTGCCGTAATAGATTCCGGCAATCGCGCCGTTGAAGAACATGAAGTTGAATCCGCCCTGCTCAACTTTTTCTCCGAGATAATATACATAGTCTCCCGAAAGCTGTCTGCCGTTATCTACGGGGTCGCTTGTTGCGAGACCTGTTACATCGGGATGCGCCGCAATATTTACAATCATCGTGGGCTTAATTGAGCTGTCATCGGGTGTAAACACGAATCTTGACATATCGGTGCAGAGAGAGGTGCAGGATTTACGGTTTCTGTTATCAAAATAATCCTTGTTGAGAGTCTTGACCGCATAAGTGAGCTTGCCGGGAGTCATGCTGTCAACAGCTTCCTTCATGGCTTTTGCCATAACGTGGCAGGCCCAATCGAGCCATTCGGTGTTTACGCCTTTATCCTTTTTGAGGAATGGAAGATATGATTTGAAAAGATTGCCGAAAATCTTTTTGAACTGATTGGTCCAGAGACCCTGTGTATCAATGCAGCTGTGACAGTGAGTCGAGGTAAGATTGACCGACGCGAAATCCGTATCGGGCATCAGCTCTTTAAAATACTTCCTGACAGTCTGAATATCGCCGTTGCAGAAACCGATGCAGTCAACATTTCCGTAAACGGAGACTCCCCTGCCACTGCCGTCGTCGACAGCGATAACTCTTATCTGCATATCGTCAACGATTTCTTCGATTTTGTTATTCATACCGTTATCGAGAGTCATAAATCCGCCGAGATAATACTCGCCGTCTTTGTCGAGAACATCATCGGGCACAAGCGATGCCTTTGCGTAGCCGAGCTGCCACTGAGCGCCGGCGGCGGGTTTGTCAAGGAGCTCCTTATTGCCCGAATAGAAGTTTTCGTCGCTGTATTCGCTGATTTTTTTGAATGAGGAGCTGTCTGGAACTATTAGATTTAATCCGCCTATAACGCCGCGGATAATACCTTCAAGCGCCGAAACTCCGACCTTGGTCATTGTTCTTCCGAAATCGTCTGCGGCGGAAGCGCCCACAGCGGAGAAGCCGGAAAGAATAACCGACAGGGCAACCACAATACTTATAGCGGAAAGCAGTTTCTTTTTCATATAAATCTCTCCTGTTTATGAATTAAATAAATTCTATCACTATCGGCTGAAGTTGTAAAGCACGTTTTGAACTCTTTACCAAATATAACACAATTAGTTGAAAAATATATACAATATAAACAAAAGATAATTTAATATTGAAATTACAAAAGAGATTTAGTATAATTAAATAAATATAATCGGGAAGGTGAAACATTGAAAAGAGTATTCGCTGTCAACGATATTTCCGGCATCGGTAAATGCTCGCTAACCGCCGCTCTTCCCATAATTTCGGCAGCCGGAGTCGAGTGCGATCCCATACCGACAGCCGTTCTCTCCACTCATACCGGAAACATCAGCGGATACACCTTCAGAGATCTGACCTCAGACCTTGACGCTTACGCCGCTCACTGGAAAAAAATCGGAATAAAACCCGATACAATCTATTCAGGTTACCTCGGCTCCGAAAAGCAGATTGATTTTGTCATTTCGCTTATAGACGGCTTTTCCGGGCCCGAAACAATGATAACGGTCGATCCGGCCATGGCTGATTCGGGAGTTCTTTACAGCGGATTTGACAATTCGTTTGCCGATAAGATGAAGCTGCTCTGCAGCAAAGCGGATATCATAACTCCGAATCTTACAGAGGCGTGTATCCTGACCGGAAACGGTTACACGGAATGCGGCGGGCCGGAGTTTATCAGAAATCTCGTCTTGTCTCTCGCCCGTTTTCCTAAAAAATACGTAATCCTGACCGGAGTATCCGATATAAAGGGCAAAACCGGCTGCTGCGTCTATGATAAAGCATCGGGAGAGGCAAGGTATTTCTCAACCGGCAAATGTGACGGAACTTATTACGGGACGGGAGATATCTTTACATCTGTGCTTACCGCTCTTATGACGCGAGGAGAAGACGTTTTCGCATCCGCCGAAGCCGCGGTTGAGTTCACTTACAAAGCGGTGCTTGAAACATACAGGCAGGGTACGGACCCGCGCCTCGGCATCGCGTTTGAAAAATATCTTAAAGATCTTGTTCCGGGGGAATGAAAATGAGCTACGCTGACAAAGTATTCATCGAAACCTGCAAGGATATACTTAATAACGGCATTTATGATACCGACAGAGAAGTCCGTCCCCGCTGGGATGACGGCGCGCCCGCCCATACCGTCAAAAAATTCGGTGTTGTCAACAGATATGACCTGAGCAAAGAATTCCCGATGCTCACCCTGAGGAAGACCTTCCTCAAAAGCGCTGTTGACGAGCTTCTCTGGATATGGCAAAAAAAGTCAAACAATATCAAAGATCTTTCCAGCCACGTTTGGGATTCCTGGGCCGATGAAAACGGCTCAATAGGCAAGGCTTACGGCTATCAGCTCGGCGTAAAGCACCATTATCCCGAAGGAGATATGGACCAGGTTGATAAGGTGATATATGACCTCAAACACAATCCCGCAAGCCGCAGGATAATGACAAACATATACAACCACGCGGACCTGAGTGAAATGGCTCTCTATCCCTGCGCCTACAGTATGACCTTCAATGTCACGGGCGACAGACTCAACGCCATTCTCAACCAGCGCTCGCA
>CACZTQ010000279.1 GCA_902784155.1 Oscillospiraceae bacterium | reverse complement strand
ATTCAAGGCTGCCCAGACCGGCGGTCCCTCCGGCGGATGTATTCCCGCAAAGCTCATTGATACCGAGATTGATTATGATAACCTCACGGCTATCGGCTGTATGATGGGCTCGGGCGGTCTCATCGTTATGGATGAAGATACCTGTATGGTTGATATAGCTAAATTCTTCCTTGATTTCACGGTTGACGAATCCTGCGGTAAGTGTACTCCCTGCCGCGTAGGTACAAAACGTCTCTATGAAATTCTCGAAAAAATCACGAGCGGCAAAGGAACAATGGAAGACCTTGACAGACTTGAGCAGCTTTGCTATTACATCAAAGCCAACTCGGCCTGCGGTCTCGGCCAGACTGCTCCCAACCCCGTGCTTGCCACTCTCAAGTTCTTCAGAGACGAATATGAAGCTCACGTAAGAGACAAGAAGTGCCCCGCCGGTGTCTGCAAGGATCTGCTTACATACACCATCGACAAGGATAAGTGTATCGGCTGCGGTATGTGCTCAAAGAACTGCCCGGTCAGCACTATCATCAAGAGCGATTACACCGCTCCCGGTCATAAGCTTCCCTCTTATGAGATTATTCCCGATAAATGTATTAAATGCGGCGCTTGTATGGCTAACTGTAAGTTCAAAGCCATCAGCAAACAATAATAAGGAGGTTTGAGATAATGGAAAAAATGGTTAATTTAAAAATTAACGGCATTGATGTAAGTGTTCCTGTGGGCTCAACCATCCTTGATGCCGCGCGTAAAATCGGTATTGAAATTCCCACCCTCTGCTTCATGAAGAAAATCAACGAGATCGGCGCCTGCCGTATCTGTATCGTTGAGGCAAACGAAGGAAGAGGATTCCGTCAGGTTACCGCCTGCGTTTATCCCGTATCCGAGGGAATGGAAGTTCTCACAAACACCGATAAGATTCAGAAAGCAAGAAAGACCACTCTTGAGCTTATTCTTTCCGTTCACGATAAGAGCTGTCTCTCCTGTCTTCGTTCCACAAACTGCGAGCTTCAGAAGCTCTGCCGTGATTACGGAGTCGATCAGACAAGCTACCAGGGAGTAAAGCCCGTTTATGAGAAGGATTTCAGCACTCCCCACCTTATCCGCGACAATAATAAATGTATCCTTTGCAGAAGATGCGTTGCCGTTTGCGCTCAGCAGTATGTTTCTGTTATCGGCGCCAACGACAGAGGCTTCGATACTCAGATAGGTCAGGCTTTCCACCGCTCGCTCAATGATACTCCGTGTATTTCCTGCGGTCAGTGTACTGCCGTCTGCCCGACCGGCGCTCTCACCGAAAGAGACGATACTCAGAAGGTATGGGACGCAATCGCAGACCCCGAAAAGTATGTTGTTGTTCAGACCGCTCCTTCAATCAGAGCCACCATAGGCGAATGCTTCGGTATGCCCATAGGCACCAACGTTGAAGGCAAACTTGTTGCCGGTCTTCGCAGAATCGGATTCGATAAAGTGTTTGACACCGACTTCGGTGCCGACCTTACTATAGTTGAAGAAGCAAATGAGCTTGTTGAGAGAATCAAGAACGGCGGCGTTCTTCCGATGATCACCTCCTGCTCACCCGGATGGGTTAAATTCTGCGAATTCTACTATCCCGATTTCCTCAAGCATCTTTCAACCTGTAAATCTCCTCAGCAGATGACAGGCGCTGTTATCAAGACATATTACGCCGAAAAGATGAAGCTTGATCCCAAGAACATATTTGTCGTTTCGATTATGCCCTGCACGGCCAAGAAGTTTGAAATCACACGCGATGACCAGAGCGCTTCCGGTTATCCCGATGTCGATGTTGCTCTCACTACAAGAGAGGCCGCGAGAATGCTCGAGCGTCTCGGTGTCAGCTTCGCTTCGCTCCCCGATGAAGAATTTGACTCTCCTCTCGGCGATGATACCGGCGCTGCCGTAATTTTCGGCGCTACCGGCGGTGTTATGGAAGCTGCTGTTCGTACCGCAAACGCCTGGCTCAACGGCGCTGATAAGCCCATCGAAGTTCTTGAAGTCAGAGGCACAGACAGAATCAAGGAAACAACCGTCAACCTTGCAGGCACCGATTATAAACTCTGCGTTGCTTCAAGCGCGAGCGCTGCCAAGGAAGTTATGGATAAGCTTGCGGCAGGTAACCCCGACGGCTGGGGATTCATCGAAATCATGGGATGCCCCGGCGGCTGTGTAAACGGCGGCGGTCAGCCCATTCAGCCTCAGTATATCCGCGATACGGTTGATCTCAAAGCCGTCCGCGCAAAGGCTCTTTATGATCAGGATAAGGGCATGGAGCTCAGAATGAGCCACGAGTCACCCCTCATCAAGAAGATTTATGAGGAATGGTACACCGACGGATTCGGCGGCCACAAGGCACACCACGATCTTCACACCTCTTATACTCCGAGAAAGAAGTTCAACTGAGCTTATAAATAAAAATCACAGGCAGGTATTTTACCTGCCTGCGTTTTTTTATACTCTTATTTAAGCTTTGAAAGAGCCCACTGACCTATATCCTCATAGACGGTCTCTCTGTCAACCTCGTTGTGAATCTCGTGCCTCATACCGGGATAGAGCTTGAGAGTGATATCATAGCAACCCTGATTTTTAAGCTTTGAGAATACCTCGCGGACTCCCTTGCCGTAAGCGCCGACGGGGTCTTCCTCGCCTGCCGTAATAAGAAGAGGAAGAGTCTTGGGAACCTGCTCATACCAGTTCTCGGCCGAAACGGTTTTTAAAAGAGTGAAGAGGTCTCTGTAACCGACCGCTGAGAAAAGGAAGCCGCAGAGAGGATCGGCAACATATTTATCGACAATGGCGTTATCGTATGAGAGCCAGTCAAACGGAGTGCGCGGAACGGGAATCTTTTTAAGATAGGTGCCGAACGCTATTTTATTGATTGTTGCACTCTTGAATTTGGTTCCCTTTGCTTTGGCAATAATGTTTGAAAGGATTATACCGGCCGCCGCTCCGGGGTTGCTGCCGCTTGTGCCGCAAATAATCGCGCCCTTGAGCTTCGGGTTCGTTCCGAATCTGCGGATATATTCCCTTGCAATGAATGAGCCCATGCTGTGGCCGTAATAGATAATGGGGACATCGGGGAATTCTTCTTCGGCAAGGTTAGTAACGGTTTTGGTGTCTTCAACGAGTACGTTCCAGCCGCTGTTGTCGCCGAAATAACCGAGCTCGGATGAATTCCTGACGGATTTGCCGTGACCTTCGTGGTCGTGAACAAATACGGCAAAACCTTTGGCGCAAAGACGGGAGGCGAATTCTTCGTATCTTTCGCCGTGCTCAGCCATACCGTGCGTCATCTGAAAGATTGCCTTCACTCCGTCATCGGGATACCAGGCGCGGACAAAAATATCCGCAAGCCCTGAAAGTGAGTGGACAGAGTATTCTTTTCTGATAATTTCCATAATTCAGCCCTTCCTTAATTCTGTTTATTTACAATTTTATATTCATCATAAGGATTATAGTGAGAACACTCGATGTTGCCGCCCTGCATAAACCGGTATAATTCATCCTCGTCAAGGTCAACAAGGCAGACGTAACATTCGTTATCCTCATCATAATCATAATATGAACAGTTATCGCATATCATAACATTTCTCCCTGTTCGGGTATTATAAGTTCATAGTCCGTAATTCTGACTCCCTTTTCGCCGAGCTCTTTGAGCTGAACCGAAAACTGAAGCCCCATAGCTCTGCCCGAAGGAAAGATATCGGAAAGAGGCTTGAGAACAAACGACCTTTCGAGCATTCTCGGATGAGGCAGAGTGAGTTCAAATGACTCGCATTTATAATTCTCATAGAGAAGCAGATCGAGGTCAATGATTCTGGGTCCGTTTTCTTCTCTTCTTATTCTGCCCATTGCCGCCTCTATACCAAGGCAGCTTCCGAGCAGATTCAGCGGAGAAACCGTCGTTTCAACAAGCACAACGGCGTTATAAAAATTACTCTGCTTTGTAAGGCCGACAGGGTCAGTCTCATAAACTTTTGACCCCGCGATTATTCTGACATTCGGCAGTCTCGATATGGCTCTTAAAGCCAGATTGAGGTTGCCTATTTTATCGCCCATATTGGTACCAAGGGCAATTACAGCTTTATTCATAACATCCTCCGGTTATTTTCCGACCGTAATCTCAACCGCCGTGTATTCAAAATCGGCGTCAATCGGAGCTTCGGGTTTCTTTACGCATACCGTGACAGAGCGCAGCAGACGGAATTCGGTAAACAGGCCGTCAGCGACGCGCATTGCGGCTCTTTCGATAAGATCGTCCTTCTGCTCCGTGAATATTCTTTTTGCGGACTTTATTATTTTCGCATAGCTGACTGTGTCCGAGAGCTTGTCTGTAATGCACGGCTTTGTGAGATCGATTGAAGCCGTGATATCAAGAATGAAATTCTGACCGTTTACCTTTTCTTCGGAATTGACTCCGTGATAGGCAAAGATTTTAAGTCCTTTTACAATAATCTTATCCATCGTTATTTCCTCTTATTCGGTTTATAACTCTGCGTGTTTCGAAGGCGGCAAAAACATTGTGAACCCTGATTATATCCGCTCCGCAGAGAATTGCCCATATATCAGCCGCGGCCGTTGCGTAATCCGATTCCGCCGCGGAGTTTATTCTGATAAACCTCTTACGTGATAAGCCCGCAAGAAGGCGGTAACCCTCTT
>CACZTQ010000278.1 GCA_902784155.1 Oscillospiraceae bacterium | reverse complement strand
CCCGGTCAGCACGAAATAGATTTCAAATACAGCGACGCTCTTTCGGCCGCGGATAATTCCGTCACCTTCAAATCGGTTGTCTCAACCATAGCGGAGCAGTACGGCCTGTGCGCAGACTTTTCGCCAAAGCCCCTGCCGGATGAAAGCGGAAACGGAGTTCATATAAATATTTCCGTCAAATCGCAGGACGGCGGGGATTACCTCGAAAGCTTTATGGCGGGCGTGATGAACAGGATTAAAGAGATAACGGCGTTTCTCAATCCGTCGGAGGAATCCTACAGGCGCCTGGGAGTAAAGAAAGCTCCCCGATACATAACCTGGTCAAAGGAAAACCGCTCGCAACTTATAAGAATACCCGCCGGCAGCGGAGAGAGGCGCAGAATGGAGCTAAGGTCCCCGGACGCGCTTGCGAATCCTTATATAGCCTGCACGCTCCTTATTCACGCCGGAATCGAGGGCATCGAATCGGGCCTTGAAGCTCCGGCGCCGACAGACCTGAATCTTTATAACACAACTGAAGAAATCCTGAGCGGCATAGATACGCTGCCGGGCAGCCTTGAGCAGGCAAACGCCCTGGCGAGAAGCAGCGAATTTATCAAAAAGATTTTACCGCAGAGAGTGATTGACACTTACACGCTTTAAGCGGTAAATCCGTCAGTAAAATCCTGCAGAAAGGGGAAAGAGTATGCCGCCTGCAAAAAGATGCTTCAGTGTGCTTGTGGTATCAGGCAAAAAGCAGAATATCGCTTTGCTCTCGGCAATGCTCGACTCCTCGGTTTACAGACCGGTTGATTCGGCTCTGAGCGCCGGCGAAGCAAAGCGCAAAATGCTGACTAACACTTATGATATTCTTATTATAGATCCTCCTCTTCCGGATGAATTCGGCAGCGATTTTGCCGTGGACGCGACGGCGCTGTCACACACCGGGGTTATGATAACCGTAAGGAGCGATTTGTTTGAATTAACCTGCGCAAAGGTTGAAAATGCGGGAGTGCTCACCGTTTCAAAGCCGGTGCCCCCGAAAGAATTTCAGATTGCGCTGAAACTTATAACCGCAACAAGTGCGCGGCTTCTCAATGAGGAGAAGAAATCGCATAAGCTTCAGGAAAAGCTTGAAGAATTAAAGCTTGTGAGCAGAGCAAAATTCATCCTTATCGAAAAGCACAGAATGACCGAGGCCGAGGCTCACAGATTCATCGAGAAGGAAGCGATGAATTCAAGGCGGTCAAAGGCGGCCGTCGCCTCGGAAATAATCGATAAGGAATAACAAAACAAGGCTGCAAAGGCGCAGTACCATAGGGGTACTGCGCCTTTTTTTATCAAAACTCATTTTATTCAAGATATGGAGGAAAAATGTATGAGTTATGTAGACGAAACAATTCAGATGCTTAAAGAGAAGTACGCGGGACAGCCCGAATTTCTTCAGGCAACCACAGAGGTTCTTGATTCTCTCCGCCCGGTTATTGAACAGAACGAAGAGCAATACAGACGCGACGCTCTGCTTGAACGCCTTGTAGAACCCGACAGACAGATAATCTTCCGCGTTCCCTGGATTGACAGAAACGGCAACGCCCATGTCAACACGGGCTACAGAGTCCAGTTCAACAACGCAATCGGCCCTTACAAAGGCGGCCTGAGACTTCACCCGTCTGTCAATATCAGCATTATCAAATTCCTCGGCTTCGAGCAGATTTTCAAAAACTCGCTTACCGGCCTTCCCATAGGCGGCGCAAAGGGCGGCTCGGATTTTGACCCCAAGGGCAAAACCGACAGAGAGATTATGTCCTTCTGCAAAAACTTTATGCTCGAGCTTTATAAATATATAGGTCAGGATACCGATGTGCCCGCCGGCGATATCGGTACGGGTGCAAGAGAAATCGGCTATATGTTCGGCGCTTATAAGAGAATAAGACGCACTCACGAGGGCGTTCTTACCGGCAAAGGCCTTGCCTACGGCGGCTCTCTTGCAAGAACCGAGGCAACCGGATACGGTCTGCTTTACCTTACCGAGGAGATGCTCCGCTGCAACGGTATTGAAGTTGCCGGCAAGACAGCGGTGGTTTCGGGCTCGGGCAACGTTGCGACTTACGCTATCGAAAAAGCGACTCAGCTCGGTATAAAGGTACTCACCTGCTCCGATTCAAACGGCTGGGTTTACGACCCCGACGGCATAGATGTTGCCGCGCTTAAAGAAATAAAAGAAGTCAACCGTCAGAGACTTACCGAATATAAAAAGTACCGTCCCTCTTCGGAATATCACGAGGGCAGAGGCGTCTGGACCGTCAAGGCCGACATAGCCCTCCCCTGCGCAACTCAGAATGAGCTTCGTATTGAAGACGCGAAGGCGCTTG
>CACZTQ010000277.1 GCA_902784155.1 Oscillospiraceae bacterium | reverse complement strand
TTCGCGGCGGCCTCGGATATCCTGCCGCTGAAATCAAAAAAGCTCATATCAATATCTCTTGTAAATCCTGTTAAGTTTTTTGAAGAATTCGCCGTCGGCGCCGGCAAGCTGGTCGCGGGTCACCCTGTAGCTCCAGTTGCCCTGAGCGATTCCCGGCTTGTTTATTCTCGTGTCGGAGCCGTACATAAGATAATCCTGCACCGGGATTATCGCAAGGTCGCTGACGCTCGAAAATACGGCCCTGATGAGCCAGGGCGAAGCCTTGCCCCAGTCGTCGCCCGTGAAGTTGCAATACTCGAGCATCCTTCTTCTCTCGGCGTCGCTGCACTCCCAGAGATAGCCGAAAATCGTGTTGTTGTCGTGAGTGCCCGTATAAGCTACGGAATTCTTTATATAGTTATGGGGCTGATGGAGACTGTCGCCGTCATCGAGGAAGGCAAACTGCAGAATCCTCATCCCGGGGAATCCGCTCTGCTCGACGAGAGCGCGGACCTCGTCCGTTATATCGCCCAGATCCTCGGCGATTATGATTTTATCCTCGTTGCCCTCTTTTATCGCTCTGACGAAATCCATACCCGGGCCGGGAAGCCATTTGCCGTTTTTGGCGGTGGTTTCCTTCGCGTCAACGGCCCAGTAGGATTCAACCGCTCTGAAATGGTCAATCCTCACTCCGTCAAACATTTCGAGAGTGTGATTCATTCTCTCCTTCCACCAGGCGAAACCGTCGGCCTTCATCTTATCCCAGTTATAGAGGGGGTTGCCCCAGAGCTGACCGTCCGCCGAGAAATAGTCGGGCGGGACTCCCGCGACGGTGTCCGGGTAGCCCTTCGTATTCACGCAGAATAGCTCCGGATTCTCCCATACGTCGCAGCTGTCATCGCTGACATAGATGGGGATATCGCCTATTATGCTGACTCCCTTTTTATTTGCGTATTCCTTGATACGCGCCCACTGGGTAAAGAATTCATACTCGATGAATCTCCACATATCGAGAGAGGCCGTGTCTGTGATTTCTTTTATCTTCCACTCCTGCCAGGGGGCGAGTTTATTCTGCCCGCGAAGGGTCATGAAGCGGCAGAAGGATTCGATTCTCGGATGCTCCTTCATGAATTTATCGATTGCCCTGCGGTCTTTGAATCTCTCCGATGCCTTTCTCAGAAGGGGGAGACGCTCGCGGGCGAGGCGCTCATATTCGCAGCTCCAGGGGGATTCCTGACGGGCGCCGTCAAGCTCGGCGCGGGTGAGAATCCCCTCTTCATAAAGGCGCTCAAGGTCAACGAAATAAGGGTTCCCGCCGAATGCCGAGACGGATTTATAGGGCGAATTGTGGAAATCCGCCACCGTGAAGGGAAGGACCTGCCAGACAGAGAAGCCCTTATCCTTTATGAAATCGATAAAATCCTCGGCGTTTTTGCCGAAGCTCCCTATGGAATAATCGCCGTAGAGGGAGGAAATATGCATGAGAATTCCGCTTTGTCTTTTCATTTTTTCACCTGCCGGGAAAGATTTAATTACCGTTAAATCATATCACAACCGCCGGTAAAAGTAAATAAAATCATTATATATTGCTTTAAACAATTATTTATAGTATAATTCAAATATTCTCACCCCCGGAGCTGATGAAATGAACTACGACTGTATAATTTGGGACTGGAACGGCACGCTGCTCGACGACGTGTCGGCTTCGCTGCGCTCGGTCAACGATATGCTCACCTCGCGCGGGATGCCCGTTATGGACCTTGTGAGATACAGGGACTGCATAGGCATTCCGATAAAGGTCTTTTACGAGCGCGTGTTTGACCTCGAAAAAGAAGACTACGACGCTCTGCTCGCGGAGTATAACGAGGGGTATCTGCGCCACCTTGAGGACTGCTCTCTCTCGGCGGGGAGCAGAGAGGCGCTCGACAGATTCAGAGACGCGGGATGCCTTCAGGTCATAGTCTCGTCATCAAACAATTCGCAGCTCACGGAGAATGTTGAAAAATACGGCATAACGGAATATTTTGACGCCATACTCGGCTCCGACAACTATCTCGCGGAGTCAAAAATCGGAAGGGCGCAAAAATATCTCAGAGATAAGAATATGAAGCGCCCGCTCGTGATAGGGGACCTCGAGCACGACTTTATTCTCGCGAACGAAATCGGGGCGGACTGCGTGCTGCTCACAAGCGGCCACGAAAAGACTTCGAGGCTGCTCAGCTCGGGCGCGAGAGTCGTCGATTCTCTCGCCGAAATGCTTGACAAAACAGAGTAAACCAAATATAATGATTTTAACTTATTAAATACGGAGGATTATCTTATGAAAAAGTATGTCTGCCCCATCTGCGGATATGTTCACGAAGGAAACGAGCCCCCCGAGCAGTGCCCGATCTGCAAGGCACCCGGCAGCAGCTTCACAGAGGTTAAAGAAGAAGGTCTGACCTGGGCCGCCGAGCACGTTGTAGGCATCGCGAAGGGCATCGATGAAGAGATTATTCAGGGTCTGAGAGACAACTTCACGGGCGAATGCTCCGAGGTCGGCATGTATCTCGCCATGGCGAGAGTCGCATACCGCGAGGGCTACCCCGAGATAGGTCTCTACTGGGAGAAGGCCGCCTTTGAAGAGGCGGAGCACGCCGCAAAATTCGCGGAGCTCCTGGGCGAAGTTGTTTCGGACAGCACCGAAGTCAACCTCAAAAAGAGAGTTGAAGCCGAAAACGGCGCAACAGCAGGCAAGACCGCTCTCGCCAAGAAGGCGAAGGAGCTCGGCCTTGACGCCATCCACGACACCGTTCACGAAATGGCAAGAGACGAAGCCAGACACGGCAAAGCCCTCAAAGGCCTGCTTGACAGATATTTCGGTTAAGAATCCTGCAGAGTATAAGAAAAACGCCTTCCGAAATGGTCGTGCATTAGGGATTGCATATTCCTAAAAAAAACATCGGCATAGTTTGGTATTTTACCGGCTATGCCGATATTTCTTTTAGGTATTCGGTTTCCGGTGAAGGCGGGTCAAATATGCCGATAAAGTTCCATGCGATATCAATACGCTGGATTTTATGCCCGTTAAACACCTCAGCCTTATGGACATAAACCTTATCTACGAATTCACGGATTATTCTCGCATCAAGTTTTTCTATTTCTGTCCTGCCGCGCACAAGTTTCAGGAACCTCTCTGCGTTTTCCGTTTTTGTGTTTGCAATATCAATCGATTTCTGCAATTCGGCAATTTGTCTCCTGAGCTCGGCAGAACGGGTTCCGAGCTCCGTTTGCTCTTTCTCATAATTCGCTGTCATTTTTGAAAAACGCTCATCGGATATTTTGCCCCCTACATTATCCTCATAGAGTTTTTGAATAATCTCGTCCAGCTGCTGTATCCGGGATGATGTGCGCTCGAGTTCACGCTTTGATTCGCGCAGACTTCGTTCACTTTCTTCTTTGGATTTTTCGGTAACGAGCTTAATAAAATCGGATTCATATCTGCTTATGTAATCAAGAATATCACGGATTTTTTCAAGAAGCAGGTTTTCAAGAACCTCGTTCCGGATTTGATGTGATGAACAAGAGCCCTTGATTTTTCTGTAACTTGAACAGACCATATATTCTTTTTGAGGCAAGTTTCGTCCTCTAACCTGATACAGTTTTTTGCCGCAATCAGCGCAATATACCATGCCGGAAAGAACAGGCATTTCGCCCATTGGCGTTCTAACTCGTCTTCCTTTACGAATTCGCTGAACAATATCAAAAACCTCTTTTGAAATAATGGGCTCGTGAACGCCTTCAAAAATCTGCCATTCAGAAGGGTCGTTATCCAGCCTTTTCTTACACTTATACGATTTTTTATGTGTTTTGAAATTGACAACGTATCCGAGGTATTCCTGTCGCTCCAGAATATGAGAAATCGTGCCGGGCTTCCACTGGTATTCTCCCGCATTAATACGATTATCGGGTATCTTAATTCCGATGGAGTTCATATATGCCGTCGGGTTCATATATCCTTTTCGCATCATAACTTCGCATATTTGTGAGGGCCCGTATCCATTAACACAAAGGTCAAATATCTCACGAACAATCGCCGCCGCTTTTTCTTCAACTATCCAGTGGTATTTATCCTCCGGGTCTCTGATATATCCGAAGGGCGGATTTGAAGTCAGCGGTTTTCCGGACATTCCTTTTGCCTTAAACACAGCGCGAATTTTACGGCTGGTGTCCTTGGCATAGAATTCGTTGAAAATATTGATAAACGGAGTCATGTCATTTTCAGTTCCGTTTATGCTGTCCACACCGTTGTTTATGGCTATGAAACGTATATCGGCATTCGGGAATACCATTTCCGTGTACATACCGACCTGCAAGTAATCTCTGCCGAGACGGGACATATCCTTTACAATTATTGTGCCGATTTTTCCTTCGTCGATTTTGCCGAGTAACCGCTGCCAGTCAGGGCGGTCAAATGTAGTGCCGGAATAACCGTCATCTACAAAGAACTCCGTATTGCCGAATCCGTTGTCATCGGCATATTTCTGAAGCATGGATTTTTGATTTATAATGCTGTTGCTGTCGCCCTGCAATTCGTCATCGCGGGATAAGCGGCAATACAAAGCCGTTATTTTATCGCTTTTATTTACAGTTTTTTGAGTCTGCATAAATCCTCCTTTCGGCAGACCTCAAGCGGGTACTGCATTATGACTCTTTTCCGAAGATATATCAAGCGGTTTACGGGATATATTTTCTGCGTCTTCCATAATCATTCTGCAGACTTTTTCGTAGGCCGTTTCGTTGGATGTGGTGCTGGTACGGGTAGAAATAATGTATATTGTGTCACCAATCTGCTTGACGGAAATTGTGCCTGATTGAATCATATTAACTCCTTTCTGACCCGCAGGGGCCAAGAATAATTGCGCCGGAGGAGGCAATGAAGAAGAATTTAACGGAGGTAGGTTAAACCGGAACCGGAAGACCTCCTCCGGCTGTATCGAAAAATTAGATGTTGTCGGAAATTGTGATTACCTTGATTGCATCTTTGCGGATGAGCTTTGCATCAAGGAATTCAAACGCCTGAACGCCGAGGAACTGAGTCAGTATGTATTTCTCGATAAGAGAGCGCACACAGAGTCTCCTGCGGTTGATAATCCAGTAATAACTGAAATCACCGAACGCGACGGGTTTTTTGCCGTCTTCGGCATCAGGCATATAGTTATTGATAATTACGGGTTTACCGAAAATGGTGTCGGAGTTGTGATTCCAGATCGGGAACCCGTTTTCATCTTTCATTTTGCGAAGGGCCATAGCGGTCTTGTCGTTCATCATCCATACAGCGTTTTCTCTGTATTCGGGTTTGACGGAGAAGAACAGCTCTACGATATCGTCATATGTTATGGAGTCGGTTGTTACACCGGTTTCAGCGCCTTCGGTATCATCAAGAATACCGGTAGGGGCGTTCTCACCGTCACCGTTTGTGAATGCGTCATCTTCTGCCTTCGCGCATGATTTGCCGAGTCTGTTTGTGATATAGCGCTCGAGATTGAAACAGGCATCTTCGGCAAGATTGGTATGAACTTTCAGAATCGTGCCGAGTTTGTAACTGCCGATTGATGTCATTGAGAAATCTCCCTCGATATCTTCAACCGGGAAATCATCGTGTTCGGAAATCCACTCAAATACATCCTCGTGCTCGTATGCGACGATATTGTGCTTACCGCCTGAGGCACCGTAAACTGTAGCGAGTTTACGGAAGATACTATGGTTGTTTCTCACTTCAATGAAACGGCTGGCATCCGGAGAAGGAAGCTCATAGCCTCCTATGCTGTCGATAGCGCCGAGATGCAGTGCCGAGGTGTCGTCGCTCTTTTTGACATAGTTCCAGAAAGCGTGGCTGTATTCGGGATCCATGGTTGTGGGTTCTCTGCTGATAATTGAATTTGACATATTAAGTCCTCCTTGGTAATTACTTGCACGAAAGGCAAGTGTAGTAATCTGAATATTGATGATTAAGCTTTTTTCCGCATTTCGGACACCGGATTGTAAAGTCAACTGTTGTGCCGATTCGATAATGAACTATGAAACATGACGGAGCATATTCTTCAAGATAATACATGTGATTGGATCGGGCGGTTTTTTCGGAGAGGGTAAAGAATATCGGAAACTTGTCTGTTCCCTCACCGTTGATATTTATGAGAGGATAATACCGCTTCATAATTACTCCTCCACACCCGCGAATCTGCCGGCGCAGAATGCCTCAGCCTCATCCTGAGTTTTGAAGAACACAGAGGCGAATCCGTATTGAACCATATACGGCATCGGAGACGCTTCTTTGCGTTTCATTATCGTGACGGGCCGGCCCCTGTCATCCTTGTAAAGATTCACGCATGTATATTTCTTGTTGCTGAACATACGCTTGTCTTTCTTATTGAGTCCGGTGTCCTCTATCGTATATTTGAAAAACATACATTTTTCCTCCTTCGTTTGATTTTTGTTTGATTTTTTTCAAACAGTTATAATTGTCGGAATTACTGGTATTTCTGATTTTGCAGCTATTGGAGTCAGGGGTTAATACCCCGTTTGATTTTTGAATTATCTGCGCGAAACCCCGGGCCGCTGCTTTATCGTTTTCATCACAGAGATTTGACTCGCCCCCGGTCTTTTTATCGTGAGTGACGGTCGGTGACGGTTATTTCTATAAACTCTCTATATATGTCATTTTTCGGGGCTATACAATAGTTTTAAGAAAAGAGTATCACCGACTGTCACTTTTACCACGGGAGGTCGCCTGAACCGTTGAAATCATTGACTTTGAGCTTAACACCGCAGATGAACGAACCTTGATTTGTTTTCTTCTTTTCAAGCCCGTAATTCTCAAGCGCGGCATAGAAATCGGCAGTGCCTCTTGCATATTCTCCGGTCGCTATACAGTAATTTCTGTAGGCGGTATAGAACTCGCCTGATTTGACGCGGCAGGTATTATCGAGTTCACAGCACTCGTCTATGAAGTGAGTCATCCAGTCGTTGTTATCGCGGTATGCTTCTATGGCCGCTTTCACACAATCGGGTGCGTTTAGTTTGAACTCCTCGTCAATGATTGTTTTCGCGCCTTCGATAATCCATGACAGAACCGCTCCGCCTGATGTGTCAAACAGCGTGTCGGCATAGTTCTTCTTATCACCGGTGCCGCTGAATTTCGCATTGAACGGGATAACCATAAGGCGTCTCCATGTGCCGGCATCGGTAGCGCCGACCTTCGGCAGATGGTTTGTGTAGAGAACAAGCGTATGCGAGGGAATGAAGCTGAACGGATCTTTATATTTCTTCTCCGCGAATATTTCATCCGTAGAGCAGAACTGTTTTATGGTAGATGTGTTCAGCCTCGTTCCTTCTTCGAGCTCAGCTGCTATCAGAAGCCTCTTGCCTTTCGTTTCCGCGAGCTCGGGTTTAACGTTTCTTCTGCATCCGA
>CACZTQ010000276.1 GCA_902784155.1 Oscillospiraceae bacterium | reverse complement strand
GGCCTCATATCCGAAGGACTCGGCAAAGTCTCTCTCATAGATGCCGTATTCTTTGTACTCCGGGTGTTCTGAGTGAAATTTCTCTTTGAATTCGCACAGCGCGGAATAAAGACTCTGAAGCTCGCTGCGCCCGCCGAAAATTGCCACCTCGGTATGACATCTGTTTGCCATAATTAACACTCCTTTCGTGTTTTAATCGCGATATTATTACTCCCGGATCAATCCGCAGCGGACAGCCGCGGCTGTTTCGGGGCACGGCTTACGAACAGTATTAACGACCTGCGCCGGGAATTCTCGCCGATGCATCCGGATTTCTCCGTAAAAACCGTTTTTCCGACGCCGATCCCTTAACAGGGCTGAAAAACAGCAATCCCGCAAGGCGGCTGAGCCCTGCGGGATTCAGATTATCCGCCGGAGGAATAGCGGATTTTTCAAAGTATTATCCTTTAAGCCGGAGACAAAAAAATATCCCTTCGCCTGAGCGAAGGGACTCTAAATATGCGTGCCTGCATTTGATTGAGATTATGAAACGGTCTTTGGCAATTTTTTGTGTTGATTAAAAAATGATTATTGAGTCTCGATTATTAATAATAAAGATCAGAATATTTTTTACTTAATCCGTCAGCCAAGCAACACGGCATACAGTGGAACCGATGCCTCTGATTCATAAAATATCGCATGTTTATCACGCCGCAAAAAGGGTATCACGGATTTGTTAAAAAGTCAATAGGCAAAATTCCGGTATGTCGGAGCGGTAAAACGGCGTTTTTTACGCGGAAATACGGCCCGCGCGCCCGTGATTATTCGGCTTATGAAGCCGCAAAATTAAAATTCCCGAATCGGCAAAACAATATGTGGAAATAGATATTCATTTATGATATAATAATTCCATTAAAATCAAAAGGTGATTTCGATGAGAAGAAAAACCCAGAACGCTTATTATATAATTACGCTGAGCGGCGAAAAACTTCTGAGACTGTCTGACGGGACGGATTTTGACCTGGATTTTACCCCGATAACCGACGGAGAAAGAAGCATAAAAAGCATTGATTACAGAGTCTATGTCTCCGGCAAAGAGCCGCATAACGACAACGCTCTGTTTTATCAGATGAGGTCAATAATCGGGTGCGGCGCTTCGCCCGCGGACCGCGATTGCCTTGAGAAGCATATTGTATTTGTGAATTTTAAGGGCGCGGATTTGTCCGACGGCAAGGGATTCATATCCCGCAAGGCAGAAGCGCTGATAAAAAAAGGCTTTTATATCACTTTTGATTCGGGAGAAAAAAAGCATTTTTCCGCCTTTGACAAGAGCGCGAGCATGGCGAGACAGGAGCGGATTTCGTTCATCGAAGACAGCCTTAAAGACGAGCTTGACGAGCGCATTACCCTCGGGATTCCGTTTGACCGTTTTTTGAAGGACGGCGCGGGCGGCACTGAGGAAATAATCGACCCCGACGCGGGCATTTCCCTGAGCAAATATTACGCCTACAGAGGCCTGTGCTTCTCCGGCGGAGAGAGGGTGGAAGGCCTCGAGCTCAACGAGAATACCGTCATCGTTATTCCCGACGAAATCGAAAAGCTGAGCATTGACACCGATGTGCTGAGTGCTCAGAGCAAAAACAAAAACGACACGGCCTGGGAAAAGACAATCCGCAGGGAAAAAATCAAATGCAATTTTTATGACGGTGAGGGACTCATCAGCCCCGAATTTTCCATGGCGATCAGCTTATCGCTCGGTTATTCCGCAGACGATCTCTCATCGTTTCAGATAAGAATGCCTTTTTCCAAGGGGGTTTTGCATAAGGTTGATTTCATCGGATTCATGAGAGATAAAATCCTTTCGGACGGCAGAATGGCGGAATTATCCGGCTGCAACGCGGGATATTATGTCCACGATGTTTATGTTACGGATGTTTTCGGAATCAGGAGAAGCCTTGAAAAAGCACGGATTATTCTGACAGAGAGCATGTTCAAATGCGCAGGCTGGCTCCGCTATGCCAAAGCTCACTGCGGCGACGCTTTTGTAGACCCGATGAAATATTTCTTTGAAAAATTCGCCCGTTATGACTACGCTCTTTATGTAGGCAACACCAACGCGATTCTCAGGCACACGGGCAAGGTAGCCATGAACTATCAGTTTTTCAACACGCTGAAGCTCGATGAAGCGGAGTTTTCGGCGGTGCTGTCCGATTATGTCGAGTCTGCGATGCAGATTGAAGGCGGCGGGAAAGAAGAGCCCGACGAGTTTTATCCCGATACCGATTTCGATCAGTTCAGAGCTTCCGAATCCTGGGAGGAGGTTCTCGAGGCAAGGTCGGAGCTGAGAAACGAGACCTATATCAAAGAGAGAATCAGATCCCGCAAAAGGGGAATGCTTGACCGTATCTACAAGGGTAAGATAGAGGTCAGGGGAGAGTTGCGCTTCCTTTCGGGAGACCTGCTCGCCCTGCTCAATCATCTTGCCTGCAACTGCGGCATATCATCGGGCGACAGCGAAGCCTTCGGCGCCGCGGTCAGGGATATCGCTAAGCGGATAAGCGCCGATTACATCTCTCCCGATAATTTCTATATGCCTGACTCAAACGAGGTCTGCTACGACCGCAGGAAAGGCTACAGCTTCTTCGGGATTCTCAGAAGTCCGCATCTTTCAAGATATGAGCAGTGCGCCCTCAGGCCTTATGTTCAGGGCAGCGGCGGGATAATGACAAAGTATTTCGGCCACCTGAACGGGGTCGTTATGGTCTCCAAAAAAGGTATGGCCGCGGCGGCTCTCGGCGGGGCCGATTATGACGGAGACCTTGTAAAGGTAATATTTGACGAGAGAATAAACAGGGCGATTCTCGACGGCTGCTATGCGCACGACGAAGAGTCGGGCGACAAGTCAAAATACAGGAGAGTAGCTCCTTATATTATGATTCCCTCGGTGCATAAGGTCGAGACCGTGAAACCGGGGGAGCTTAAAAACATTCCTTTCAGAACCGTCAGAAACGCTTTTTCAAACAGAATCGGGCTCATTTCAAACGCGGCAATAAAAATCGGAGCAAAGGAATACTTCGGAACCGAAGACGAGCAGGAAGAATTCAAGGACTGCTGCGCCGAATGCACCATAGCCACAGGGCTTGAGATAGACGCCGCAAAAACCGGAGTTCATCCGTCGGAATACATAGCTTATCTCGAAGAAAAGGCAAATGACGCTTCCGAAAATAACGGCAGCGCGGAGTTTCTCGAGGTCAAGAACAGAATCGACGCGGCTCATTTCGGGCTCTGCGCTCAGAAGCCGGAGGAAAATACCGAGGGCGGTGTTACGAGCTACCGGTTTTCCGGAGGCGTGAGTCTCTCGGACCGCTATGAATCGGCGGGCGCTCTGCCGAGGCTTCTTTCGGGTTTCATCTCGGCAAAAAACTCTGATGCGCTTTCCCGCGCGGATGATGACCCGGTAAATTCCGGGCGCGTAACAATCATACCCGAAGACGTTGACACGGATATTCCGGGGAAGGCGGAAGTCAAAAAAATCATCTCCGCGTATCTCGGCATAACGGGTTTTATGAAATCGTTTTACGGAATGCGCGCAAAGAACGACACCGATTATGACGGATACATTTTTACTGTCATAAGTCTGCACTACGGCAGACCTGACAGCAGATTCGGTTTCACCGAAAAAACCGTAGGAGAGGTTATGGCGCAGACATACTCTTTCTTTTGGAAGATTGCCCGCAGCAACGGTGGAATGGATGAGGTGCGCCGCAGATTCGGAAAATGCAGACCCAAGTGGCATCTGACTCCCGCGGGGGAGAGAGAGGATAAACTCCGCGAAATAATCGGATGCGAAATTCCCGATGATATCACAAAGCTTCTTACGGATTTCAGATACCGCGGTTATTCACTCCTTTATTATTTAATCGAGAATATCGGGGCGGAGTATAAGAATTCCGTAACTCTCGGAGATTTCACGGCCGAGAAAGAGTTTGACGCGGGAAAAAACGAATATACCCGCAGATTTTATGACTGCCTTATCAGCGACGCAGAGGATAAGAAAACGAGATTAAGCACGCAGGATGATATTATACTTCTATGCCGCAAAATGCTCAAAGAAAAAAGCCCGGGCTCCTTTGACAAGCTCAGAAACAGATTC
>CACZTQ010000275.1 GCA_902784155.1 Oscillospiraceae bacterium | reverse complement strand
GGGGCGACAACCTGTCGCCCGCCGCAAGGATATGCGGAGCATAAGACAGTTAGCAGTTAGCAGTGAGCAGTTAGCAGTTGAGGGTCGCTTCGCTCCGGATATATATGTGGCGGTTGAGGGTAATGCCTTTCGTAGGGGTCGATGCCCTCAGCGACCCGGGTGAAACGCAGTTTCACAACTTAAATCCGCTCCGGTATATATTACGGCGTTATCCTTGCCTTATTTCTTCTCTCTTATCAGACCCATCGGGGTCTGTTCGTGCGACTGGCCGAGGGGGTTGTCTCCGAGGACTCTCGCCATAAGGTCTCTGTCGGTGTCGGGGGGATACGCTCCCATAATCACTCCGCCGAGGTCGTTTATATCCGTGACGAGCACAGGGCATCCGAGCGCCTGCGAAACCTTTTTGCAGACCTCGTCTGGCTCAAGCGGCGAGAGCGAAACACATTCGTTATAAGGCGGCAGAGTGCAGTCGCAGGGGCCGTCTATCGAGCGCGCCTTTTCGCCCGCGATCATATAAAACCAGCCTCTCTTGCCGAGCAGCTTGCCGAAGGCGGATACGACAGCGGCAAAGAGAATTCTTATTGTACCGCACTCGCGAAGGGCCATCTCCATCGTTTCGGGGATTCCGAGACCGATGCCGTAGGGAGTCTTGAGCACGAATTTACAAAGAAGCTTCGCGAGGGGACGGGGATGTATATCCTTCATCGGAATCGCTCTGCCCTGAGTGCAGCCGACGGCCTTCTCGGTTATGAAAAACACGTCGCCGGGCTGAATGTGCTCCGAGGCGTATGTCTTCGCGACCTCGACGATGTCGTCCTTATCGGTGATGACGTGAGTCTTAATGGCAAAACGCTCATAGACTTTTCCGTCAACTTCTATATCTTTTACTTTTCTTTCGTTTACCGTAATGTTATCCATTGTTTTCTCCGTACCTGTCGTTTTTGATTATTTCTTTCGCTATATAAATCGGTCTGCCCTTGCCCTGAATATAGGTCCTCGCGAGGTATTCGCCTATGAGCCACAGGCAGATGAGATTCACTCCGCCGATTGCGAGAATGAGCATAACCGCGCTGTTGCCGCTCGTGTATTCAGCTCCGCGCGCGCATCTGACTATTGTGAATATCAGATAGACGAGGAAGCCGAGCAGCGAGAGACCGCCCGCGATTCCCGCGATTCTCAGAGGAGCCGTCGTGTAGCCGAAGAATCCCTCAAGCGCGTATCTGAAGAGCTTGAAAAAGGACCATTTCGATTCGCCCTTCGCTCTCTCCGCGGCGGTGTAGGGGATGAACTTCGTGTTGAATCCGACCCAGGAAAACAGCCCCTTGCTGAATCTGAAATATTCTCCCATACTCAGCACCGCCTCGACCATAGGCCTGCGGAAGGTGCGGAAGTCGCTCGCTCCCTGTCTGAATTCGGTATCGGTGAATTTATTGATGAGTTTATAGAATCCGTCCTTGAAGAAAACGAGAGCCTTGTTTTCGCCCCTGTTTTCCTGATAGGCGGCTATGCAGTCATATTCGGGCTTCGAGTCGAGAGTCCTGACCATTTCGAGAGCGAGAGCCGGGCTCTGCTGAAGGTCGGCGTCTATAATCGTGACATAGTCTCCCGAGGAATTCTCAAGACCCGCGTACATCGCCGATTCTTTCCCGAAATTCCTTGAGAAGCTGACTATCTTGACGGGAATTTCGCCCGCGAGAAGCTTCTTGAGCTCGCGCAGGGTGCCGTCTCTGCTGCCGTCATTGACAAAAACGATTTCGTAGTCAAAGCCGGCGTTTTTAAAGTCCGATTTTACCCTGCTGTAAAAGAGGGGAATATTCTCCTCCTCGTTGAAACAGGGAACCACAAGAGAAAGCTTCATTATTTCACCTTCAAATCTTCCGCTCTGTCCGTTCTTTCCCAGGGCAGGTCGATATCGGTTCTGCCCATGTGTCCGTAGGCGGCAACCTGTCTGTAAATCGGCCTTCTGAGGTCGAGCGTTTTTATTATTCCGGCAGGAGTGAGGTCGAATTTCTCCCTGACAAGCCGGGCAATCTCGGTATCGGGGATAATTCCCGTGCCGTATGTCTCGACAAAGAGCGAAACGGGCTCGGCAACTCCGATGGCGTAGGCAAACTGCAGCTCGCATTTTTTGGCAAGACCCGCCGCGACGATGTTTTTGGCAACGTATCTCGCGGCGTAGGCGGCGCTGCGGTCAACCTTTGTGGGATCCTTGCCGCTGAATGCTCCGCCTCCGTGACGGGCGTATCCGCCGTAGGTATCGACTATAATCTTGCGCCCCGTGAGACCACTGTCTCCGGCGGGGCCGCCGATGACGAATTTGCCGGTGGGATTGATATGATAAACCGTATTCCCGTCGAGCATATCTGCGGGAATGACGGGCCTGATTACATTCTCAATGATGTCTTCGCGGATTTTTCCGGACGAAACGTCCTCGCTGTGCTGTGAAGAGACGACGACGGTGTCGATTCTTACGGGGTTTCCGCCTTCATCGTATTCGACCGTGACCTGGCTTTTGCCGTCGGGGCGAAGATACGGGAGAGTGCCGTCGGTCCTCACCTGAGTGAGCCTGCGGGTAAGCTTATGAGCGAGAGAAATCGCGAGAGGCATATACTCCGGCGTCTCATCGCAGGCGTAGCCGAACATCATGCCCTGGTCTCCCGCGCCATCCCTGTCAACTCCGAGAGCTATATCGGGGCTCTGGCGGTTGATGGCCGTGATGACCGAGCAGGTGTTGCCGTCAAATCCTTTTTCGGATGAATCGTAACCGATATCGCAGATTACCTTCCTGGCAATCGCGGGGATATCGATATTGGCTTTGGTTGTTATTTCGCCCATAATGAGCACGAGCCCCGTTGTTGTTGAGCACTCGCATGCAACTCTGCCCTCGGGGTCACGGGCGAGTATTTCGTCGAGCACGGCGTCCGAAATCTGATCGCAGATTTTATCGGGATGGCCGTTGGTGACGGATTCGGATGTGAAAAAATAATGTGCCATAAAAACCTCCGTTTGGTAATTCCGCTCCGGGCGGAAAAGTCGCAATTATTCCCCGAAAAACGCCCGCCGAGGCGCTCAACGTCCCGACGGGCGAAAACACCTTATCTTCCGGCAAGAATGCCGCAGGAATTAGCACCTTGAAATACAGGTTGCCGGGCTTCACAGGGCCTGTCCCTCAGCCGCTCTTAATAAGGGAATATTTT
>CACZTQ010000274.1 GCA_902784155.1 Oscillospiraceae bacterium | reverse complement strand
GCGACGGTGAAAGCTGGGGCTATATAGACGCCTCGCGCTGGGACGCATTCTATAAATGGTGCTTCGAGAATAACGCCATTGACAGCGAGATTCCCGCTGGCACGGGCTTCTCAAACGATTATCTTTCATAAATTATGGCTGTTTTAACTGCGGAAAAACTCAATAAATCCTTCGGCGAAAATCACGTTTTAAGAGACGTCTCCCTCTCTCTTGACGAGGGCGAATTCGTCTCTCTTCTCGGCGTGAGCGGAGGCGGCAAAACCACCCTCTTCAACATCCTCTCGGGGCTTTATTCTCCCGACAGCGGAAGGGTTACTCTCGGCGGCAGGGATATTACGGGAAAGCCCGGCAATATCAGCTATATGCTTCAGAAGGACCTGCTGCTGCCTTTCAAGAGAGTTATCGACAATGTCGCCCTGCCTCTCGTGATTAAGGGAATGTCAAAAAAGGAGGCGCGCGCAGAGGCTAATAAGCATTTCGGGGTATTCGGCATTGACGGGACCCAGATGCTTTATCCCTACGCTCTGTCGGGCGGTATGAAGCAGAGAGCCGCCCTGCTGAGGACCTATCTCGCCTCCGACGGAGTGGCGCTTCTCGACGAGCCCTTCTCGGCTCTTGACGCGATAACGCGCTCAAAGATGCAGCAGTGGTATCTCGGGATTATGGATGAGATAAAGCTCTCGACCGTATTTATCACTCACGATATAGACGAGGCCGTTTTGCTCTCTGACAGAATCTGCATACTGAGCGGGGGAACAATCACGGATGAAATAACCATCGACTGCCCGAGACCGCGCCCCGAGGATTTCAGCCTGACCGAAGAATTTCTCGGATATAAAAGAAAAGTAAAATCTTTGATTAAATAATTAATAAAATTTGTTGAATTTAACCCTCTGCCGTGATATTATTATTTAAAAACACAGCAGGGGGTATTCTATGCCTAAAAGAGAAGATTATATCAGCTGGGACGAGTATTTTATGGGTATAGCCATATTGTCCTCATACCGCAGCAAAGACCCGAATACGAGGGTCGGCGCGTGTATCGTCAACGGTAAAAACAGGATTATGTCAATGGGCTACAACGGCTTCCCGATGGGCTGCAGCGACGATGAATTCCCCTGGGACAGGACGGGCGACGATTACGATACGAAGTATCCCTATGTCTGCCACGCCGAGCTCAATGCCATTCTCAACGCCCGGGGCACAAACCTCGAGGGGTGCAAGATTTACGTTGCGCTGTTTCCCTGCAACGAGTGCGCCAAGGCGATAATTCAATGCGGCATCAAAGAGGTGGTATATCTCTCCGACAAATATGACGGCACCGCGATGAACAGGGCTTCTAAGCGTATGTTTGACGCCGCCGGGGTGAAATATACCTGCCTTAGAATGAAAACAGATAAAATAATAATTGATTTTGACGCTTCAAACGTCTGATAACGGAGGAATAAATATGCTTTCAAGAACACCGCCCATGGGCTTCAACACCTGGAACACTTTCGGAGAGGATATCAACGAGAGCGTTATCAAAGAAACCGCCGACGCTATGGTCGAAAAAGGCCTTCTCGCTGCGGGCTACAACTATCTCGTCATTGACGACTGCTGGAGCGAGAGAGAGCGCGACCCCGTGACCGGCAAGATTATCCCCGACCATATCAAATTCCCCAACGGAATGAAATCGGTCAGCGATTACGTTCACTCAAAGGGGCTCAAATTCGGTATGTACTCCTGCGCGGGAACGAGAACCTGCGCCGATTATCCCGGCTCGTTTGACCACGAATTCCTCGATGCGGAGACCTTCGTCGAATACGGAGCCGATTTCCTCAAATACGATTACTGCTACAGACCCGCCCATCATCACGGCGACCTGCTTTACAGAAAGATGGGTATGGCCCTCAAGGCCTGCGGCAGAGAGATTCTTTTCTCGGCCTGCAACTGGGGCTGCGACGATGTTCATAAATGGATCCGCTCGACAGGCGCTCATATGTACCGCTCAACGGGCGATATCAACGATTCCTTCGCCTCGATGAAGGATATCTGCTTCAGCCAGATAGAGAATCTCGCTTTCTCCGCTCCCGGCTGCTTCAACGATATCGATATGCTCACCATTGGTATGTACGGCAAGGGCAACGTCGGCTCATCGGGCTGCGACGATACCGATTACAAGACTCAGTTCGCGATCTGGTGCATGTATTCCGCTCCTCTTATGCTCGGCGGCGACATCAGGACCTTCTCCGACAAGACTCTCGCTCTTGTTACAAATAAAGATTTAATCAGAATCAATCAGGATGAAGAGGCGAGACCCGCCTTCGTCACCGACAGCCATATCACGGTCTGCTCCGACGGCGAAACTTCATATTCGGCGAGCAGAGACAAAAAGAAGGTCTTTGTAAAGCTTCTCTCCGACAACGAGATTGCCGTTCTCTTCGCAAACTTTGACGACCATGAGAGAAAGGTCGAGTTCTTCTTTGAGGATGCGGGCATCCCCGTTGCCTCGGGCTACGGTCTCAATATGAGAGAGATATTCACGGGCGAGGAGCTCGGAGTAAAGAAAGACTTCATGTCAAGAGTTATCGCTCCTCACGACTGCGAGTGCTTCATCTGCAGGCTTTCAAAATAATATGGAAGAGCTTTTGTGCGTCTCCTGCGGAAAACCTCTGACGGCCGACGATATCGGCTTTCACAAAAAGATGGTTAACCGCGGCGCGAGTGAATTCGCCTGTATCGACTGCCTGTGCGAATATTTCGGGCTCACGAGAGAAAAGGCGGAGGAAATGATAGAAAAATTCAAGAGCATGGGCTGCTCCATGTTTAACTGACGAAAGGTGATATTATGGCTAAATGCAATGTTATATCTCACAGAGGAGCCAACAAATACGCTCCGCAGAATACTGTTCCCGCTTTTAAAAAATCGCTCGAAATCGGCATTGACGGCTTTGAGACGGACGTTCATTTTTCGGCCGACGGGCATATAGTTATCTGCCACAACTACACGGTTGACGAGACATCAAACGGTATGGGCAACGTTTCGGATATGACTCTCGAGCGCCTCAGGGAGCTCGACTTCGGCTCATATTTTTCGGAGGAATTCAAGGGCACTCAGCTGCCCACCCTCAAGGAGTTTCTTGACCTTTGTCAGGATGATTCCGTAAAGGTCATGAATATCGAAATAAAGGAGCCCAAAGACGGCAAGAAGGATATTGCCGACAAGACCATCGAAGAGGTCAAGGCAAACGGACTCTTTGACAAGCTCATCATTTCGAGCTTTGACCCCGAAATCATTATCAGGTGCAAGCAGGTTGACCCCGCCTGCAAGACGGGCTTCCTCTACAGCCCCGACAGGCCGATTACCTATACAAAGATGATTCTCAATTATCTTGAATACGCAAAAGAAATCGGCGCGGATTATCTTCACCCGCACTATTCGCTCGTCAACGCGAAATATGTCGCGAAGCTTCACGAAAACGGCATAGGCGTGAATCCCTGGACTGTTGACGACGCGGACACCGCAAACCGCCTTCTCGGCTACGGCGTTGACGGAATCATCACAAATGTTCCCGATGTTATGAATAAGATTATCGCCGATTTCGAGTATAAGAATTCAATCTGAGCCCGTGAATAACCTCCGGGCAAAAGTATCAGAGAAAGAAATCAAGAAAGAAATAAAGAAGGGTTAAAATGAAAAACAAGTTAAAGGCATTTATCAGCGTATTCCTCTGTCTGTCAATGATTCTTTCAATCTCATGCGTATCCTTCGCATCGGGTGCGGATGAGGCTGCCGCTCCTTCAAAGACGGTCAGCGGCAAAATAACGAAATGCGATGAGAACTGTGAATTCTTCCCGACAATCATCGTCCCCGGCCTCGGTCAGTCGAGCGTGTGCGTGACGGATGACGAGGGGAATATCCTCACCGATAAGGACGGCAAGAAGGTCTCCGCCTTCCCGGCTTATCTTCAGGTCGGCAAGATTGTCTCGACGGCCGTTCTCCCGGCTCTCGCTTCGATAGCTCTTCAGAGGGACGCCGGCCTCTCGGACGCTTTCGCAAAGATTATTGACGATTCGTTCGGTATCAATGCCTGCGACCTCAACGCCAAAGTCGTCACCAACACCGTTACGGAAAAATTCCCTTATCCCTATTCGATGTGCAGCGACTATGAAATCAGTGTCATCAACACTCACGTTCCCTTTGAGAGATACCCCACGAAGCTCCCGAGGGACCATACATATTATTTTGCCTACAATTCATTCGGCAACCATATCGACCTTGCGAATGAGCTCTATGACTTCATTCAGATGGTAAAGGAGCAGACGGGCCACGACAAGGTGAATCTCGTTCCTCTCAGCCAGGGCGCTTCGATATTCAGCGCTATGCTCGAATACAGGCCCGAGGTTATGGACCAGATTCACAAGGTAATGCTCGTTGTGCCCGCGATAGGCGGCTCGATTATAATCGGCGACGTCTTCAACGGCAGAATCAACTTCCTCAACAAAGACTATCTCTACAACGGCTTCCTTGAGGAGCTCAGACTCCTTGACGAATATACGGCGAGGCTCATCGAGGTCGCCGTCAGAATCCTCCCCGACGAGGTTGTTATGGCAACGCTCGAGAAGGGCGTAAAACACCTTGTCGAGAATGTTATGATAAGAAGCACCGGTATGTGGGCACTCTGCCCGCCGGAGGATTACCCGAGCGCCGCGGAGAAGTATCTCTCCTCGCCCGAGATGGCCGAAATCAGAAAGCAGACCGATAAATACTATCAGGCGCAGCTTCACGCTCACGACAATATAAAGAAGCTCCTTGACAAGGGCGTTCAGGTGTTTGACGTTGTCGAGTATAACTTCCCCGTCATCAATGTTCCCGAGAGATGGAATCAGATGAACGGCGACTTTATAATTCACCTTGACTCCACCTCGCTCGGCGCTTATTCCGTCAATTACGGCGAGACGCTT
>CACZTQ010000273.1 GCA_902784155.1 Oscillospiraceae bacterium | reverse complement strand
CGTAATTTATGCAACAAGGGTTTTCGGCTACACCTTCGCAAAGCCTTCTGATCTTCATCTCTATCTTATGGATAACTGCGAGGTCTATGCAGGTGTCTGCGCTGCGGAGAAAATCGGCGAAGCAATCGGAGACACGGATTTGCAGAATAAAGCCGCCAAAGCCGCGGATGTTTACCGTACGCGGTTTATGAAAGACTGGTACCGTGACGGCAGATTTACATATCAGAAGGTAATTTTCGGGCCTTTCGGTCTGCTCGACTATGACCCGCTGTTCTCCTGGGATAATTTTTACCCCGATGCCACAGCGCAGGTTTACCCGATACTGTGGGATCTGGTTTCGCCCGGTAGCGCCGAGGCAAAGCTTGTCTATGAGAATTTCTGCAACAGCTGGAAATGGGAATCAATGGAATATATCCGAAGCGGAGTCGAAGTCTTTTATTGGGGAGCTCTCGCGCTCGCGGGCGCTAAAATGGGAGACACCGAAAGAGTCAACACTTATCTTTATTATTACGGTCAGCGGGTTCATCCCGACCGCGCTTATCCGCTCTATTGCTTTGATTCCGCGATGGTGCTCATGACGCTTATAACAATGATGAAATCACAGGGGTAAGGCATTATTTTGAGAAAAATTTTAAAACAAAAATGCAAATGACGATAATCAGATTATTAAATGAAATAATAATCCCCGAAGGGAGTGAGAAACGTGATTAAATGCCCAAATTGCGGAGCGGGTATGTATTTTGACATCAAAGAGCAGAAGCTTCGCTGCAGATACTGCGGAAGTCTGATTGACGCAGAGGAATACAGAGAAAAAATCGGAGCGCAGGAAAGCGGCCCAGAATCCCCCGTTTATATCTGCAAATCCTGCGGAGCGCAGCTTATGGTGCCCGGCGAGCAGGCAACGGCATTCTGCCCCTACTGCGGCAATCAGTCAATGATAGAGTCTAAAATCAAAGCGTTTGAAACGAATAAAATTATCCCCTTCAAAAAGACAAAAAGCGAAATTGAAAATGTATTCGGAGAATATATCAGATGGAAGCTCTTTGTCCCCGATGATTATAAAAAGTACACCGGAGCAAACGGCTTCAGGGGCGTGTATATACCTTATTACAACTATACGGTGGGATTCAGACCCGGTACCGTTATAATAGAAGGTCATCGCGATTTTGACGAGGGAAACAGGCATCATCATATGACTTTCGCCAACGAGGTAACCTCCGGCGGCGGCGAAGCGGAAAACATCGTGAGAGATGCTTCGGCAGCGTTCGACGACAATCTCGCATCGGCAATCGCGCCTTATTCTCACGAGGAGGCAAAATCATTCAGCGAGGGGTATCTCGGTGATTTTTATGCCGATATACCTTCGATAGAGCCCGAAGCGTATGACGCCGAAGTCACGGCGGAAGCCGTTGACGAATTCAAGGAGGAAATCGAAAAATCCTGCTCTGTCAGAGATATGGAATTCTCTTACGACGATGAAAAGCTCGCCGCTCAGACAGAAAGAGAAAGCGTGCGCGCCGACCTTTATCCGGTATGGTTTATGTCGCGCAAGCTCAAAAACAACCGTATGGCTTACGCTGTCGCTAACGGCCAGACGGGAAAAGCGGCAATGGACCTTCCTGTTTCAAAGAAGAAATTCTTCATAGGTGTTTCGCTTATAACGGTTATTCTTTTTGCCGTGTCGGTTCTGACTCTTGGATTCATTACTCCCGGGGCGCTCACTTCGGTCTGCTCGCTGATAATGACATTTTCGATGATTCTGCTGACCTTCTGCGCTTTCAGAATCTATAAACGGGAACACAGCATTATATCCTCCGCCAAGGAAAAAGAACTGATTCCGTCGGATAAAATAAAAAAGAAAGCCAAAAAAGCAAAAAGCGCGGCTTCGCTGTCATCAATCGTTACGGTATTTATAATATCGGTTTACGGATTCGGCATATTGCGAGCTTTCAGCTCCCCCGTCAAAACTCCGGTTATTATCTCGGGAGCGGCCCTTCTTATCTGCCTTATCAGCTTTATAATTCTAATTTTGCGCATTCGAACGGACGATTCGCTTACTTCGCTGACGGTTAACGGAATTGCCACTCTCCTGTTTTCGGCGGCCTGCCTGATACTGACAATAAAGAATCCATTCAACGACCTGTATTATGCGGCAGCGTCGCTTGTATCTCAGATGATAGTTATTGTCAACTGTCTGAGCATAACCGGGCTGTTTGACCGTCTGTGTACTCATCCCGCGCCCGATTTCTTTACAAGAAAGGGGGCATCGCACGATGAGAACTGAAAAAGCATTGGTCTCAGTTGTCTTCGCGGTGTTATTCTGTCTTATGCTCTCTCCCCTCTCCTTCGCGCAGGGCAATTACGGTATCGTGATTAACGATGACGCCGATTTGTTTACCGAAGAGCAGGAATCGCTGCTTTATGAGCAGATGAAGCCCGTGCTCGCCTACGGCAACGCGGGCATCGTTACGAGCGGCGGACATCCTTACGGCTCAACGGGTGATTTCGCGCAGAGCGAATACTCCGCCTTATTCGGCAGCGAATCGGGAACGGTATTCGTAATAGATATGCAAAACCGTAACATCTACATTTACTCCTCGGGAGATGTTTACGATACAATCACGGCGGCAAGAGCCAACGAAATCACTGACGATATTTATACCTACGCTACAAAGGGCGATTATTATCTCTGTGCAAGCGAAGCATACAGCAGGATATCCGCGCTTCTCGGCGGCGGAAGAATCTTCTCACCGATGAAGTATTTTGAATATCTGCTGATTTCCTTCGGCCTTGCAATGATGATTTGCATAACTATCGTCATCGTTCAAAGGCGCCTTCCGAAACTTATGAAGGATCTGCGCGGCAACGAAATCGACGGTATAGATACAAATCTGCCTCTGAGCGTGAGAAGCATATTCATCAAGGATAAGATTACAACCCGCTCTTCGGGTGGAGCCGGAGGCCGCGGCGGCGGCGGTGGCGGCGGAGGCGGTCACGGCGGAGGCGGCGGACACGGATTCTGATATAATTCGCCACTTTCAAATCCCCGTAACACTTTAAGTGTCTGTAAAGTTTAACTCCCCCGGATCAGATTGATTCGGGGGAGCATTTATTTAAATTCAATTCTTAAACAGCGCCTTTCTGAGCACGGGCTCAACTGCCTTTGCCATCAGGTAAAATCCGAGGTCGTTCGGGTGATATTTATCGACCGTCGCCGAATCGCCGCCCGGAATATTCATCATTTCGATTCCGTCAATAAAGTAAACGTTTCGGTCGCCGTTTCCCTGCGCTGAATCAAATGTCTTTTTGATTATATCGCGGCGGATAAAATCCTCACTATCGGGATTCGGCTGAGGGCGCGAGAGCATAATAACGGGAAGAGAAGGATTCTTTTCCCTTATTATTTCAAAGAACGGGCCGTGAGTCGCCTCAAGATGAGCTGGGTCGGGCGCATTATGATCATAATCCATTATAAAGGCCGACATTTCAAGACCGGCGATATATTCCGCCATACACCTTTCGCCCTTCGCGCTGCCCGAAAACCCGAGATTTATATGCTCGCAAGAAAGGCGCATCGAGAGAATATTGTCATAGGCGTTGCCGGGTCTTGACGCGCATCCGCCCTGAGTGATTGACGAGCCGTAAAAAACGACAGGAAGGCTGACGGCATAACCGGGAGCTTTCATCAATCTGCTTCCGGGAGGAATACCGATTTCAAGTCTTGTAACGCCGCAGTAAAGCGGGAAGTGAATCGTTATCTCCCTCATTTCACTCCCGCCGGTTTCGATTTCGCAGGTATATCCGTCTTCAAAATCAAACGGCGGAATAAAAGCGCCTTTAAAAACTCCGCCCGAATAAAGGTCAAATCCGGAAGAGCCCGTAACTGTCATATGAGACATTTTAATAACGGAGCGCATCTGAGCGCGGATAACTATCCGCCCCGCATCCGTCATAAAGCGGACACGACCTCCCGCCGTATGGAGATTAAGGGCTTCGACTCCCTCGTTTGTCTGAGCGGCAAGAGAATAAGGCAAGCGGTAATAACCATCCTCGTCACGGAGCAGGCCGTGGACGGTGAAAGGCGGCTGAGAGGCGTCATAAAACACCGTCTTACCGTCATCCGAGAGTTTTCCCTCAAAGTTTTTATCTATTTCTTCAATTCGCATAATAAGTATTAAATCAACAAAGCCTGAACTTTTTAATCTATTTGTTTTTCTTCTTGATTATCGGAGCGAGTATTTTAACTCCCGCGGCCGCCGCGGAAGCCGGAGAAATACCTGCCGACACAGCAACAAAAAAATGAGTAAGCAGATAATATTGCTCATTGAAGGTTTTCTCTTTCTCCGGATTTCATAATTTACAGATTATAAAGCTTTACGGAATAAAAAATCAAAGCTGGAAATTCTGGATGTAGGAATCTATACAGCTCTGGACAATCTCTTCGGCAATTGCGCGGGGCTGCACCTCGGTAACGGTGGTGTCGGTCTTATGCTCGAGCGATTTATAGACCTCAAAGAAATGCTTGATTTCTTCAAATCTGTGGGGCGGCAGCTTGTCAATATCTTTATAGAAGCTGTAATTCGGGTCATTGACGGGTACTGCGATGATTTTCTCATCCCTGGCTCCGCCGTCCTCCATTATGAGAACTCCGATGGGAACGCACTCGACTATGGTCATCGGGCGGATTATCTCGCTGCAGAGAACAAGAACGTCGAGCGGGTCGCCGTCAGCTGCATAGGTGCGGGGTATGAAGCCGTAATTCGCGGGGTAATGAGTGGATGTGAAAAGGACTCTGTCGAGTTTGAGCATACCCGTTTCTTTATCGAGCTCATATTTATTCTTTCCGCCTTTGGAAATCTCAATAACAGCGTAAAATCTGTCTTTCTTGATTCTTTTCGGTGATATGTCGTGCCAGATATTCATGGTATCATCCTTTCTTTATAATCAGTCTCCCCTGTGGTCAAAGACTCTCTGTGTTTTCTTTTCGGATCTCGGAAGCGTGTTGAGCGAAACAACCGCGACATTGGGCGTGACATTGAGGCGTGATTTGAATAAGCCTTTGATAGTCTCGCCTGTTTTGGCGAAATCAACTCTGCCGTCCGCCTCTACGGTGAGCATTATAATATCCCTGTTTTTGCTCTCGTCGTGAGCGATATCGATTTTATACTCGCTCGATACGCCGTCAACGGTGCCGAGGATTTCCTCAACCTGACTCGGAAACATATTGACTCCGTGCACCTTGAACATATCGTCGCTTCTGCCCTTGATTGTATCAAGGCGCGGGTAGCTTCTGCCGCAGGAGCACTCGCCCGGAATTATTCTCGAGAGGTCGTGAGTGCGGAAGCGGATAAGAGGAGCTCCCTCCTTGACAAGGGTTGTGATAACGATTTCGCCCTCTTCGCCGTCGGGAAGGACCTCGCCGGTCTTCGGGTCGATAATCTCGGTATAAAGATAATCGTCAAAGATGTGCATTCCCGTCTGTCCGGGGCAGTTTATTCCGATACCCGGTCCGTAAATCTCGGTGAGGCCGTAGATATCGTAAAGCTCAATTCCGAGCTCCTTCGCGATATAATTTCTCTTTGCGTCGCTCCAGCGCTCGGAGCCTATTACGCCTTTTTTAAGCTTGATTTTATTCCTGAGCCCGCGCTTATTGATTTCCTCAGCGAGCAGAAGAGCGTATGAGGAGGTGGCGCAGATAACGGTTGAGCCGAGGTCAATCATCATCTGAAGCTGTTTGTCGGTGTTGCCGGGGCCCATGGGAATCGCCATCGCGCCGAGCTTTTCGCATCCCGCCTGGAAACCGATTCCGGCGGTCCAGAGACCGTAACCGGGAGTAATGTGTATTCTGTCATTCGCGGTAATGCCCGCTATTTCATAGCATCTGGCAAACATCGTTGCCCAGTCGTCAACATCCTTTGCGGTGTAAGGGATAATAACGGGCTTTCCGGTAGTTCCCGACGAGGAGTGAATGCGGACTATTTTTTCATCGGGCGCCGCCTGTATGCCGAGAGGATAAGCGTTTCTTAAATCCGCTTTATCCGTGAAAGGTTTCTCTTCAACATCCTCGGGAGTCTTTACTCCCGTGATTCCGGCTTTTTTATAAATACCGCTGTAATAATTTCCGCTCTCGATTATTCTTTTTATCTGTCTGTCAACAAGCTCAAGCTGTTTTTCATTGATTCTCATATATACAATCTCCTTCAGACAACGGCCTTCTTACCTATATCTACGCCGGTAAGAAATGCCTTTTTATTTATGTCAACATATTTCTGAGGAACTCGCTTTTCAATCTGACTCAGAAGGGTTGACTCCTTTAAACCGAGTCTGCCGCATCCCGCCGCGATACCGAGCAGGATTATATTGAAAAACTTTGCGGAGCCGAAAGGCCTGCAGACCTCATCGGAGTCAACAAAAATGCAGCGGGCGGCCGATTTGAGATATTCAACCATCTTTTCGCCCTCATAGCCGGACGGTTTAAGCGACTCCGTTACGGGCATAACCGGGCAGGTATTGACTATCGCGATACCGCCGGGCTTCAGATAGCTGATATTTCTGACCGCCTCCGCGGGCTCAAACGCAAGAATAAGCTCCGCGCTGCCGAAGGGAATCATAGGTGAGAAAGCGTTATCGCCGATTCTCACGTGACTTGTGACGGGACCTCCGCGCTGAGCCATTCCTATAGTTTCGGCGGAATGGACCGTGTTATCTTCATCAACCGCTGCGGCGGCAATAATCTTGGAGGCAAGAACAGTTCCCTGACCGCCTACTCCGCAAATCAGAATATCCTTATTCATTATCCGCACCTCCGATAGCGCCGCAGGGGCAAACGTGTGAACAGAGACCGCAGCCCGTGCAGAGATTCGCGTCTATCCTCACCCCGCCGTTATCGGCGGTAAGAGCCGGGCATCCGATTTCTCTGATACATTTTTTACAGTTGATACAGGCCTGTTCATTAACCTTGCATTTGCCCGAGGGTTTTGAAAGAACAATACAGGGCGACCTGAAAATAACGGCCCTGACTCCCCTGCCGTCCGCCAGCTCCTTCACGGTCTTGACGGCGTTTTCAAAATCAAGAGGATCGACAGTCCTAATATCGGGAACTCCGATGCCCTCAAGGACCTTTGCGATATCGACCTTTTCAACAATATTGCCCATCATATTCCTGCCGGTGCCGGGATGAGGCTGATGGCCCGTCATTGCGGTTGTCGAATTGTCGAGTATGCAGATAATAACATCCGCCTCATTATAAACCGCGTTGACAACGCCGGTCATTCCCGAGGCAAAGAATGTTGAGTCGCCGATAAACGAGAAACAGACGGCGTCCGGGTGAGTGTGGCTGAGGCCCTG
>CACZTQ010000272.1 GCA_902784155.1 Oscillospiraceae bacterium | reverse complement strand
GCCTGCGGAGCACTCGTATTCGGAATTCACTATTATGAATACTATACAACGGAGCTGTTTTATCATCACGCTTTCCCGCACGCGCTCGCGAATCATATCGCCGCCGCTCCCGCGCTTATCTGCGCCGTTCTCATCGCTCTCGCATTCGCTTCGCTCCTGCTGCTCATCGCCTCGTGCGTGAGAAACATAAAGACAAAGACGTTTTTCAGATATACCCTCGCCGGATATATCTTCAGATTATTAAGGCTCGTTTTCAGAGGCCTTCGCAGAATACGCACAAAAATCAAGGCCTCGCTTACCCGCGCGTTTGCGGACGATTACGCAAACGGCAGAGGCAAAAAATTCCTGACGCTGTCGATAACGGCAACGGCGGCGCTGCTGCTGCTGGCAATCATCCTCTTTGCCCTTGCCGACTCGCACGGCGGAGCCGCGGTATTCGGTATCATCTGCTCAATCCTGCTCGCGCTCTATGCCCTGCTTATCGCGTTCTCATTCAACAGAATCGCCTCGGGAGTCAGCAGAATCAAGGGCGGTAACTTTGATACGGTTATAAGCACACGCCTTATGCCCCCCTTCCTTCGCGCCGTAGCCGAGGATATCGCCGGAGTCAGGGAGGGAGTTCAGGCGGCGGCGGAGAAGGCGATGAAGGAGCAGGCGACCAAGACGGAGCTTCTCACAAACGTCACTCACGACCTCAAAACACCTCTGACTTCCATAATCAACTATGTGGACCTGCTCAAAAAGACGGAGGACCCCGCCGAGCAGGCGGAGTATCTCGAAGTGCTCGACGAAAAGTCGCAGCGCCTCAAAAAGCTGATTGACGACCTCGTTCAGGCGTCAAAGGCAGCGAGCGGAAACGTTGAGATAAACCCGGTAAAGCTGAACCTTTGTGAATTCGCCGCGCAGATAATCGGAGAGAACGAGGACGAGCTGAGAGATGTGGGAATTGAGCTTGTGCTGAAACTCCCGCCGGAGCCCGTCTATGTGACCGCCGACCAGAATGTAACAAACAGGATATTCGAAAACCTTCTCTCAAACATCAGGAAATACGCCCTCAAAGGCACGAGAGCATATATTGAAGTTACCGGCGGCGAGCGATTCGGCCTGATTTCATTCAAGAATATCTCCGCCGCTCCGCTTGAGACCGATACGGAAAAATTCACCGAGAGATTCTACAGGGGAGACTCCGCGAGGACGGGCGAAGGCAACGGGCTCGGCCTCTCGATAGCGAGCAACCTCAGCGCCGCTCAGGGCGGAGTTCTCAAAATCGAAACAGACGGGGATTTATTCAAGGCCAAGGTTACAATACCGGCGGCAGACCCGCCCGAAAAGGAGAATTAAAATGAAATACTGCTCATCCTGCGGCAACGAATGCCCGGACTCTGCCGCCTTCTGCAACATCTGCGGAGCAAAATTCGGCGGAGCGCAAAGTGATAACAGCTCCGGCGGTGAAACCGGCCGGGAAGAGAAGACAAAAGGTCAGACCTTCAAAGACAAGGCCGCGGACGCTTTCACAAACCCTGTTGACAGGACCGCCGAATTCGCCGCAGCCGATATATCGTCAAACAGAATCTACGCCGTGCTGGCTTATATAGGCCCCCTGTTTTTTGTCGGGCTTCTGGCCGCGCCGGATTCAAGATTCGCGAGATTTCACTCGAATCAGGGGCTGGTGCTTCTCATCGCCGAATTCGCCGTGTCTCTGCTCTATATCATCCCCATTGCCGGCTGGCTCGCGGGGTCGATTATCGAGGTTCTGCTCGGGGTGCTCGCCGTTATCGGCATAATCAACGCCGTGCAGGGCAAGGCGAAGGAGCTCCCGGTAATCGGAAAATACAAGATAATAAACTGACCGTTTTTTAAACGCGTATAAACCGGGGGAATCTGCGGAAAACGCTTCCGCTCTCCTCCGGTTTATTGACTTATTATCCCGTTTGTGATAATTTATTCCTGAGGTGTTTTATTATGGCAAAAATTACTTCTTTTATTATGACGATAATAATGTTTCTCTTCCCCTTCGCAAACATACCCGAAGTGCAGGTTGACTTTGACTCGATGAATACGGACTACACTTACGTATTCATTCACGGTCTCGGCGGATGGGGCGAGGACCAGATCTGGTATGACGCCTTCCCCTACTGGGGCACATTCGGCGGCGATATGCTGAAATATCTCAGGGGCAGAGGATTCAAATGCGTTGCCCCCTCCGTCACTCTCAACGGCAGCGCCTGGGACAGAGCCTGCGAGGCCTACGCTCAGCTGGCGGGCACAAGAGTTGACTACGGCAAGGAGCATTCAAAGCGCTGCAATCATTCGAGATACGGCATCGACTATACGGGCAGGGCGATGCTCGACAAATGGGATTCCGAAAACAAGATAAACCTCATGGGGCATTCCTTCGGCGGGGCGACAATGCTCGAGCTCGTTGAGCTGCTTATGAACGGAAGCGAGGCGGAGCGCAGAGTCACAGCGAAGGACGACCTCTCTCCCCTCTTTGAGGGCGGGAAGGGCGATTATGTTTACAGCGTGACAGGTCTCGCCGCGCCCTATAACGGCACAACCGCCGTGCCCTGCAGGGATGTGATAAACGCGAATAAGAACGCGCCCTTCAATCAGAGACTCACCGTGGCGGCGGTCGGCGGAATAGCGGGCCCCGTGCCCGACGGCAGGGCGGATTATGACTGCGCCGGATATGACCTCGATGTAGATAACGCGATAGCGCTGACCGAAACCTGGCATTATTCGGATGACATTTATTATTTCTCCGTCCCCTGCTGTATGACGGATACGGATGAAAACGGCGTCACCACCTGTGACGAAAGCGATTTCGAATTCATCTACGCCGGCGCTTCGACCGTTATGTGCTCCTACACGGGCACCACTCCGGGCGGCGTGGTATGCGATGAAAGCTGGCAGCCGAATGACGGGCTCGTGAATACAAAATCCGCGAGGGCGCCGTTTAACGCGAAGTCGGCGGATTATGAGGGAGGCCCCGCCGCAAAGGGAATCTTCAACGTCTATCCCGCTTACAGGGGCGACCATATGTCCCTGATGGGAGGCCTTCTCAACAACAATAATATCCGTCTGTTTTACATAAATCTGATGGTTAATATCAACTCGCTTTAATCCCGCCCGGCCAACCGCTTAAAAATCAAAATTCAACTTGAATTATATACGCTTTTCTGTTATAGTATTACTGTTAAAATTTCCGTACGGAGGCAATAATTATGATGAAATTAGTTCTTATCAGACACGGCGAGAGCGAGTGGAACAAGCTCAATCTTTTCACCGGATGGACCGACGTTGACCTGAGCGAAAAGGGCAACGCTGAAGCGGCCGAGGCCGGCAAGCTCCTCAAGGCCGAGGGTTATGATTTTGATATCTGCTACACCTCTTATCTCAAGAGAGCGATTCACACCCTCAACCACGTTCTCGACGGTATGGACAGAAACTGGCTCCCCGTTGTCAAATCCTGGAAGCTCAACGAGAGACACTACGGCGCCCTTCAGGGTCTCAACAAATCCGAGACTGCCGAAAAATACGGCGAAGAGCAGGTCAAGATCTGGAGACGTTCCTTCGACGTAAAGCCG
>CACZTQ010000271.1 GCA_902784155.1 Oscillospiraceae bacterium | reverse complement strand
GATGCCTTCAGGGCGGTCAGAGGTCAGGAAGGCCCCTGGCGCGAGGCGGAATTCTCAATTAACGATATTACTCTTCGCGTGGCTGTCGCGAGCGGACTCGGTAACGCGAGACAGCTCATTGAGGCCATCAGAGCGGGCAAGGTAAACTACGACTTCGTTGAAATAATGGCCTGCCCCGGCGGCTGCGGCGGAGGCGGCGGACAGCCCATCAAAGACGGCTCCGAGCTTGCCGGAGTGAGAGACTGCCACCTCTATGAGCTCGATAAGAGCAGCGCGATAAGATTCTCTCACGAGAATCCGTCCGTCCTCAGACTCTATGAAGAGTATCTTGAAGCTCCCCTCTCTCACAAGGCGCACCACCTGCTCCACACGGACCATTTCTCCTGGAGCCCGGTAAAAGAATAATCGGATATCATAAATAATCAATTTTATAAAAGATTATTATAAAAGGTCCGCAGGGATAAAACTCTGCGGGCCTTGTTCTTTTAACCCCGGTTTTTCACGCTTTAAAGGCAGCTGCACAGAAAGCGGCACGAAAACGGGCGCAAAAACCGAACGCGGTGAGGCGTTGAAAAGTAAGAGATTACGATGCCCGCTCGGCACGGAATCCGGCACGGAAACAGACACACTTTACGGCATCCATATTAAAGAATTAAAGAATATAAGAATAAAGAATATATTTCTATTATAATTTCTAATTCTCTTTGTTATTTTCTTTTTTATTTTATTATAAAGAATTCCGATATTTAAAAAAAGAAAGAAAGTTTTAAGATATGAAAATATTGAAATTCCTTAAAAACGAGTATCCGTTTCTCTTTATTCCCTCTTATTTTATCTTGTATTCTCACGCTTTTTTTGTTATAATATAAGGTGAGGTAATTTGTATGGAAATGAAAGAATACATAAACGGATATATTGACGAGAGAATTCAGGGAGACGGCGGCGAGGTAGGCTTCGTATCGCTTGAAGGCAACACGCTCACCCTCCTTTTCAGGGGCGAATGCTCAAAATGCGGGATTCTCGACAGATGCTGTGACTGGATAAAAGAGAGAATCGAAAAGGATCTCGGCATCGCTGTTGAGATTGTCCCCGTTCGCAAACGCCCGTATTTTCAGGATAAATGAGGTGGCAAAATGGCGCATATCAAAGTAACCCGCAGGGGGATGAGCCCGGAAGAATGGCTTGAGCTGCGTTTCATCCGCCTCAAAAGACATGTTTACTCGGACAAAGCCGAAATAGATACGTTCAGAATAAAAGACGCGAGACAGGTCTCCGAGATGGAGTATGAATTCTATGACGGCGGGGAATTCAGGCCGCTCAGACGGGGCGACATCTATTTCACGCCCGACGGCACGGCGTTTATCGAAGCCGATTTCGAAGTCCCGGAGCGTTTTCGCGGCAGGGATTACTGCTTCACCCTGCAGACGGCTGCCGAGATGACGGTGAAGGTAAACGGAATATACGCCGGAGGAATCGACCCCAACAGAGACCGCATAAATCTTTCGGATTATGTAAAAGATTCTTCTCTTCATTTTGAAATAACCGGCTACAACCGCTCAAAGCCCGATGACGAGAGAAACCCCGAGGTGCTCGCCGTCAGAGGATGCAGGCAGATTTTTGAGGGCGGTTATCTCGCGATTGTCAACAGCGCCGTTCAGTCGCTCGTCTATGATATCGAGCTGCTCCGCGATATAGCCGTGAGCGGTAAATTCGGCGAGGACGTTGCGAGATTTTATCTCGACGAACTAAACAACGCGCTGAATCTCATTGATTTTGACTTTTTCTGCGATGAGGATGTGCTTGCCGCCTCAGATTATATAGAGAAGCACATCTATTCCGACAAGACTTACAGAGGCTCCGGCAGAGTGGAGCTCGTGGCTCACTCACACCTTGACATCGCCTACTACTGGCGCAGGATTCACTCCGTTCAGAAGAATATGAGGACTGTTCTCATTCAGCTGCGCCTTATGGATAAATACCCGGATTTCAGATACGCTCACACGCAGGCCTACACATACGAGACTCTCGAAAAATACTACCCCGTAATATTCGAGGAATTAAAGCGCAGAGTCGCCGAGGGCAGATTCGAGCCTGCGGGGGCAATGTATGTTGAGCCCGACTGCAACATTCCCTGCTCGGAGTCGCTGATAAGGCAGTGTCTCTACGGCAAGATGTATTTCAGGGAAAAATTCGGTGTTGACGTTGACAACTGCTGGCTGCCCGACGTTTTCGGCAACAGCTGGATTCTGCCGCAGATTCTCAAAAAATGCGGCGTTGATTATTTTGTCTCAAACAAGATGAGCACCTGGAACGATACCAACAGATTCCCCCACAATAATTTTATCTGGCGCGGAATCGACGGGAGCGAGGTTTACGCCTGCGTTCCTCCGACTCACTTTATTTCGTGGAATCTTCCCTCGCAGATTCTTGAGAATTATGAGGCGTTTCAGGAGAAAAACTCGGGCTCCGATACTATGCAGATGTTCGGCTACGGCGACGGCGGAAGCGGCTGCACCGAAGAGATGATTGAGCTCATGCACAGATTCGGCAAGCTCTCCGTAATGCCCGAAACAAAGCACACCTCGGGCAGAGACTTCCTTCACGATAACCTCAGCCCCGATAAGAAGCTGGAGGTCTGGGATGACGAGCTCTATCTCGAGATGCACAGAGGCACCTTCACCACGAAGGCGAAGCTCAAGGATTATAACAGGCGCTCGGAATTCCTGCTGCGCGAGGCGGAAATTATCTCCTGCCTTAAACTGAAGGACGGAATCCCCTACCCCGCGGAGGAAATACGCGCTCTTTATAAAAAGCTGATGATAAATCAGTTTCACGATATTCTGCCGGGCAGCCATATAACGCCCGTTTACCGCGACGCCGTGAAGGATTTTGAAGAAATCACGCTCGGCGCAAAGGCTCACGCGAAAGGCGAAAAATATTTCAATTCTCTTAATTTCAAAAGAAATTCTTTTTCTTTCATTGAGTGCGAAGGTCCCGATATAAGGCACGGCAAAAAAGGCAGATTCGTTTTAAGCGGCATCCCCGCGCTCTCAAGCCGTGAACTTCCGCCCGCGCAGGGTGACGGCGGCTGGTTTGAATTCAAAGACGGCATTGCCCGCACGCCTCTCTATACGGCGGAATTCTCGCCCGACGGAGGGATTTTATCCCTTAAAGAGGGCGGGCGCGAGTGGGTAAAAGGCGAATTCAACCGTCTGAGAATTTTTTACGATATGCCCGGAAACTACGACGCCTGGGATATTCCCGCGAATTACAAAGAGAGAGAAATCGCCGTCAAAACCGTCTCCCCTCTTGAATTCGTTTATGCCGACGGCGAGAGCGCCGCTCTCACGGCAACGCTCGCGACAGGGAAGAGCACCTGGAAGAGAATAATCAGATTCTTCAGAAATTCGCGCGGCATCGAGGTCGAGAATATCGTTGACTGGCAGGAGGACCACAAGCTCGCGAAGGTGTTTTTCGGCTGCAATATCCTCTCAAGAAAGATACTCTGCGATACGTCGGCGGGATTCATCGAGCGCGAAACCCACAAAAACACTTCCCGCGAAAAAGCGAAGTTTGAATTCTGCATTCATAAATGGTGCGATATGAGCGAGACGGGCGGCGGCATCGCAATCATCAACGAAAACAAATACGGAGCCGGAGCGGAGAATAACGAAATATCATTATCTCTTCTGCGCTCGCCCGTAAGACCGGACCCGTCATCCGACAGAGGAAACCACGACTTCTGCTATATGATTTATCCCCATACGGGAAACGCGGTTGAGGCGAAGATTAACGAAACGGCTCTCGAATACAATATCCCGCTGACAAGAGCGGATGCAGATTATGACGGAGCGGATTTTTACCCGCTGATTCTTCAGGCGATGAAGCTCTCGGAGGACGGGAAAAGAATCATCTACCGCCTGAGCGAGCAGAACGGCGAAAGAGGAGAAATCAAGCTTAACAAAAAGCTGAAAATAATGAATATGCTCGAAGAGGAGCTTTACGAAACCGATACGATAGAGTATTCCCCCTTTGAGATAATAACGGCAGGTGAAGAAATATGACCAGATTTGAGCGCTGGCTCACTTTTGACAGCGAAACCAAAGCGGAGCTTGAGGCTCTGACTGACCCGAAAGAAATCGAGGACAGATTCTATAAGAATCTTGAATTCGGTACGGGCGGAATGCGCGGTATAATGGGCGCTGGCCCCAACCGTATGAACAGATACACGGTAGCGAAGGCAACCAAAGGCCTCGCAGATTATCTGAAAAGCGAAAAAAAGGGAAACAGCGTCGCCATAGCCTACGACTCGCGCAATAATTCGAGGATGTTTGCCGAAATATCCGCCTGCGTTCTCGCGAAGGAAGGCATCGCTGTCCATATCTTCGATACCCTTCAGCCGACCCCGGTGCTCTCATACGCGGTAAGGTCGCTCGGATGCGACGCGGGTATAGTCGTGACAGCCAGCCACAATCCCAAAGAGTATAACGGATACAAGGTATATGACCGTGACGGCTGCCAGCTTGTGCCGAAATACGCAAACAGGCTGATAGAATTCGTCAACGCGGTAAGTTTTGATGATATCCTGTATGTAAAGGATAACAGCTTTACGGATTTATGCTCGGAGGGAGCAATAAAATTCATTGATAACGGGCTTATCGAAAAATTCATTGATGACTGCAAAGCTCTTTCACTTTACAGAGATAATACAGATCTGAAGATAGTTTACACCCCGCTTCACGGTACGGGAAACATCCCCGTGAGAAAAATTCTCTCACCCTATGACGTTACCGTTGTCAGCGAACAGGAAATGCCAGACGGTGATTTCTCAACCGTCAGGTCGCCGAATCCCGAGGAGAAGGACGCTCTTAATATCGCGATAAAATGCGGCGAAAAGACGGGCGCCGACCTCGTTATCGGCACCGACCCCGACTGCGACCGTGTGGGCGCGGCGGTAAGGCACGGCGGAGAATTCATCCTGCTCACGGGCAATCAGACCGGTCTGCTTCTTCTTGATTTTATTCTTAAAATGAGAAAGCTCCCCGCAAAGCCGGCGGTTGTCAACACCATAGTCACGGGCTCCCTGGGCGCCGACATAGCGAAAAAATACGGCTGCGCGCTGATTCAGACTCTCACGGGCTTCAAATATATAGGCGAAAAAATCTGTCAGTGGGAGAGAAGCGGAGAGTATGACTATGTATTCGGCTACGAAGAGAGCTACGGTTATCTCGCGGGCCCTCACGTCAGAGACAAGGACGCCGTCTCATCCTCAATGCTTATAGCGGAGATGGCGGCTTATTATAAGGCCGCGGGCAAAACTCTTATTGACGCGCTCGGCGAAATCTACGCCGAATACGGCTTCTGTCTCGATTCGCTCGAAACGCTGGTGCTCAAAGGCAAAGACGGCGCCGAGAAAATCAGAAGCTCAATGGAGCTGCTGAGGAAATCCGGAGGAGCTGTTCTCGAGGGAGTGAGCGAAACCGTTGATTATTCCCTCGGCATAGGAGACCTTCCCAAGGAGAATGTTCTCAGATTCATCTGGCCGGACGGCTCCTGGGCAGCGGTCAGGCCCTCGGGCACCGAGCCGAAGCTCAAGATGTATTTCTCGGTTAAGGGAGCCGACAGAAGCTCCGCCGCCGCAAGACTCGAAAAGATAAAGAAAACACTCTGTGAAAAAATTAATTAAAGGAGAGATTGTAATGAAAAAAGTTTTATCCGTTATTCTTGCTCTTATTCTGACGCTGGGCTGCGCCTTCATTATGAGCGCAGGCGCAGATGAAGCGCCCCTCACGCTGAAATTCGGCGGAGAAGATGTCGAGAGCGCG
>CACZTQ010000270.1 GCA_902784155.1 Oscillospiraceae bacterium | reverse complement strand
CGTGCGGCAGATATCTCTGCTTTGTTGACAGCGATGATTATATAGCCCCCGACGCTCTTGAATCTCTTTATTCCGCTCTCACCGAAACCGGCTCCGATGTGGCCGTAGGCAATATGATGAGCGTTGACGAGAACGGAAACACCGCCGGTTTTTATACTCCCGCGGCGGAGAGGACAGTTCTTGAGGGCGATGAAATACTCTCAACCATGAACCAGCCCTGCGCCTGCAACAGACTGTATAAATCGGGGTTATTCAGAGCGCTTCGATTCCCCGAAGGGAAGCTTTATGAGGATGTTTTTATCTATCATAAAATCCTTGCGCAGACAGAGAGGATGGTCCTGACCGGCAGGGTTGACTATTATTATCTCATCCGGTCAGACAGCATTATGCATTCGCAGTATGATATCCGCTTCACCGATATTGTCTTTGCGATAAAAGAGAGATATGAGTGGCTCGACTCAATCGGGCAGACAAAGCTCGCGAATGAAGCAAGGCTTTTTGTCTATTCGAGAGTCGCCGCGGCTTACGCCTATCTCGACGCTTCCGTCCCCGAAAACAGGGCAAAGCTCAGAGAGATAAAAGATATATATATCGGCTGCTACAGAATTCTAATGAATGACACCTCGCTCGGAGCAAAGCAGAAATTCCGGCTTTTTCTGCTTCGGTATCTTCCCGGGCTTCACACAAAGCTGTTCGGCAGAAATATGCCGCCGGCATTGGGTTAAGGAGTAAAAAATGGCAATCAGAGTCAGCGTGATAATCCCCGTTTACAATACCGAGAAATATCTTCGCGAGTGTCTCGACAGCGTAGTCTCGCAGACGCTTGAAGATATCGAAATAATAGCGATAAACGACGGCTCGCCCGACGGCTCTCTTTCGATTCTGAAAGAATACGCGTCAAAGGACGGCAGGATAGTCATAATCGACAAGCAGAATGAGGGAGTCGGTAAAGCGAGAAACGACGGCATAAACGCCGCCTCGGGCGAATTCGCCGCGTTTATGGATTCCGATGATTACTATCCGGGGCCGGGAGTGCTCGAAACCCTGTATAACGCCGCGAAGCGCAGCGGCGTGAGCATCGCGGGAGGCAGAAGGATTATGCTCCTTGCGGACGGGACCGTTGACCGCTCCGGGGCTCAGATAAACGAATTCAGAGACGTGTTCGCCGCCTCCGGCCTCACGGAGTATTCGGATTTTCAATATGACTACGGATATACGCAATATATCTATTCGCTTGAAATGCTTAAAGAGAACGGGATATATTTCCCGCCGTATAAGCGCTTTCAGGATCCGCCCTTCTTTGTCAGGGCAATGTATGCCGCGGGGCGTTTCTTTATGACGGACTGCGAGAGCTACTGCTACCGTATGGTGCCGTCCGAAGCAAAATACTCGGCAGAGAGCACCCTTGATTTTATCGCGGGTCTGACCGATAATATTAAATTCTCGCGTGAAAAAGGCCTCTCAAAGCTTCACCGGCTCTCCGCGAAGCGGCTTGACCGCGAGGGCTCATTTATGGCGACGAAAAATCTTTACGGGAGCGAGAGCGACAGAGTGCTCTGCGCCCTCATTACGGCGACGGCGGCCGTTGACACGGATTGGCTGCGCGAAGAGGGGCTTGACCCCGGTGAGCCGTTTCTGCCGGAGGTATTCCGCTATCTCGCGGAAACCGCAGGGAAGTACGAAAAGCTCAGGAACGGTAAAATAGCCGGAGCCGTCAGAAAAATCAAAGGCAAAAAATGAGGTTTCATTATGGGTAACAGTATCATTGCCCGCGCTGAACACAAACTTTATATTGAGAATAAACGCAAAAAACTGAAGAACAATTCGCCGAGCATTCTTTGCGACAACTGCAATGCCGGTATTATTCTCCACGACCTCGGTTTAAAATTCAACTCGCCTACAGTCAATCTTTATTTTGAACCGGATGATTATCTGAGACTTATTTCGAAGCCTCATAAATATCTTGATACCGTTCCTTCCGAGATTGAATCAAACAAATCATTCCCTGTAGGTATGATTAACGATATAACAGCGTACTTTATGCACTTTGACTCTTTTGAATCAGCAAAAGAGAAATGGGTTTCACGTTCAAAACGATTTGATTATTCCGATTATTTCGTTATGATGGCAGAAAAAAACGGCTGCACCTATGAGCATATTGCCCGGTTTGATGCCCTGCCGATTGCGCATAAAGTCATTTTCACTCACAAACCCTATCCCGAATTCGGGAGCGCTTATTACATAAAGGGTTTTGAGGATGAAGGCGAGGTCGGAGTGCTCTCCGACTGGAAGCCGGGATTTTTAAAAAGAAGATGGCTGGATGATTTTGATTATGTCGCCTTTCTTAACGGCGAAATCTATAATTTTGGGTGAAAGAGTATGAAAAAACTGTCAGGCATTTACGATTTGAATGCCGGTACGTTTGCCTCCTCCTCTTCGGGTGTTGCCGCCTGTAAAGACGGCGCGCTTGAGATGGAAATTTTCGGCAGCGTTTACACGGCATCGGGCAGGAATAATGCCCCGGAGATTGCGTCTCTGTTCCGCGAATACGGCTGCGGAATCACGGAGCATCTCTCCGGCTTCTATATCCTGCTCATCTGTGACGGTGAGAAGCTTTCCGTTTTTCACGACAGAGCCACCTCCCCCGTCGCGTTCTACTATACGCAGAGCGGTTCAAAGGTGTTCTTTTCGACCTCGCTCAGAGATTTGCTCAATGAATCGGGTATTGAGCGCGCCCTGAACGAAAACACCATTGAGGAATTCATCGTCAACGGCTATATCTACGGCGATGAAACTCTGCTGCGGGATGTATTCAAGATCAAAGCTTATCACTGCCTCGCGATATCCCGCGCGGGGATTGAGCAGACCCCGGTCCGCTATCCGCTGACGCCTATGACAAAGGGCGAAGCTCTCGACAGATTCAGAGAGACTCTCGACAGCGCAATCGAAAACGTCATCTCCGATATAGACTCTGTTTCATTCCCTCTCTCAAGCGGATATGACTCAAACTATATCGCCTATGTCTCAACGGAAAAAGCGGGGAAAACCGCGACCGCCTTCTCCGTCGGCGGAAGCAGCGGCAAAAATGAGCTACCTCTCGTTGAGAAAAATGTCAGATACTATAAAAATCTGACTTTGAAATCCGCTCTGACAGACGGCGGCTCTCTGAGGAATCTGCCCGATATTGTCCGCCGCCTTGAGGGTAACGTATATGAATCCGGTATCTTCCTTCAGTATGAGCTGATGAAGCTTGTTTCCGAAAGCGGAAAGAAATCGCTTGTCTGCGGCGAATGCGCCGACCAGATAATGAACCTGCACTATCACGATAAAGACAGGATTTACCCCGCCCGGGGCGAATTGCCTGAATATTATGAATTCAGTGAATACCCCTATATTTTCTCAAGCTATCTTATCCTCAAAAAGAGCGGAATCCTCGCCAACTCCTTTGATATCGAGGCAAGGTATCCCTATCTTGACGAGAGGCTCATCTCCGTCTGCAAGCCGCTCGGCTGCATTAGTATGAAGGATAAGAGAGTCCATGTGGCAAACTGCCGCGAATGCCTGCCTCCCGAGGTTGTGGCGAATATGAGCAAAATCGGCGGCTCGACAGACTGCCATTCCCTTTTCACGGGCAAAAAAGAGATTAAAGAATTTTTCGCTCTGATTGAAGGCAGCAGCTTCTTTAAACGCTATGGCGGCATTATCGAAAAACACGACCCGCTCGCCTCCGAGAGGCAGACCGGCGTCACGCTGCTCAAAACAAAAATCAGGAATATCATACTCACTCTGCTTCATATGAAGCGCGAGGACCTTTTTGCCGAAGAGATAAAGCTCAAGGAGTATCTCTGCGTTGCTTATCTCGCCGTGTTTGAGGCGCTGTTTGTCTCCGGCTCCGGCTTTTCGTATGAGGATGATAATCTTTCTCTGTATGATATAATCCGTTGAATCTTTGGAGGCTTCATGAATAAAGACAATAACCCGGCCGCTGAGTTTACCGGCTTTGAAACGGTCATAGAGCCGAAGAACAAGCTGTTTGACCTGAATCTCAGGGAGCTCTGGAAATACCGTGACCTGACAGGTCTGTTTGTAAAGAGAAACTTCGTTTCACACTATAAGCAGACCGTGCTTGGGCCTGCCTGGGCGGTTATTCAGCCGCTGCTGACGACGGTTGTTTTCACAATAGTATTCGGCAACATCGCGGGTCTCGCGCCCGGCGGTGTCAACAGCTTTGTCTATTATCTCTGCGGCAACATCTTCTGGCAGTATTTTGCCGGATGCCTGACAATGGTAAGTTCCACATTCACGGCGAATTCAAATATCTTCGGCAAGGTGTATTTCCCGAGGATGGTGCTGCCGGTATCGACGGTGCTCACAAATCTGATTTCGCTCGGAATCCAGTTTTTCTTCTTCATTGTCGCGTGGGTTATCTTTCTCTTTATGCCGGGTTACTCGATGCAGCCGGGCTGGCATATTGCCCTGCTTCCGCTGATGCTCCTCGAGCTCGCGATGCTCGCTCTCGGCTGCGGTATTGTTATCTCATCGCTGACCACAAAATACCGTGACCTCGCGATGCTTGTCTCCTTCGGGGTTCAGCTCTGGATGTACGCGACGCCCGTCGCCTACCCCGCTTCGATGTTCGCGGGCTCAAGGTTTGAATTCCTCTACTGGTGCAACCCCGCCTGTCCGGTGATAGAAGGCATACGCTATGCCTTTCTCGGCCCCGCCGCCGCTCAGTTCAGGCCGGGGATGTGGGCAATCAGCTGGGTCACCACCCTTCTGATTCTCTTTGCCGGAATCATCCTCTTCGGCAGAGTCGAAAAAACCTTTATGGATACGGTGTGATAAATTTGCTGGCCGCGACCGATGCTTTTTGTCGGAATCATACTCTAGAATGATTTTCAAATCCGGAGGCACTATGAGTATAGTTAATAAAAAAGCGCTGAAACCGCTTATTATTCTTGCGTCGAGTTTCTGTCTGTCTTTCCTGTCTGTTCAACCGAATATGGTTGGATTGCTTATAATGATTGCAGCAGTTCTGCTTTGGGGGTTTTTCATATTTATTTATACCAAGTCCAAACCGGGCAACCTTTCCCCGTCCTCCAAAAAATCTAAAATTATCTCTTTGTGCGCTTCGATTTTGATTGTTGCCTTTATAGGAACGTTTGAGGGAGGCTTACCTCAAAAATATTCCTCCTCAGGGCTGGTATCATCTGTTTTTTTGAAAATCGGTATAAATAAATCAATCGGTTTGTCTATTATAAATATCTGCTTAATGGCAGGAGCCGTTCCTGTTCTTTACTGTTTTTTTAAATACCTGCAGGAAAACGACAGGCAAGACTTGTCAGGCCCCGATTTCTTTTCTTCAGAATCGTTCTTCTGTCTTTGCTTTTTTGTCGGAGTAGTTATTTGCATAGTTTTATTGGCTCTGTCGTTCAGTTATGAATCTAATGTTGACGATGCATTTTCAATTCAACTTGTCAAACGTGATTTTTCACGTCTGACACTTTTAACCGCAAAAGATTTCCACCCTCCGCTTTATTATTATCTGCTGAAAATCTTTCTTGCTGTTTTTTCTTTTACGGGAATTGATGAACTGTTCCTGGGAAAAGTTTTTTCTGTTGTGCCGTATGTAATTCTTTTGGCGCTTTGTATGCTTGCATATAAAAAAGACAAAAGCAAAGGTGCTTCTCTTGGATTTACGATTTTACTTTTCGCCTCTTTTTATTGCACATATTCACAGTCAATGACTGTCAGAATGTACACATGGGGTTTCCTTTTTGTTGCCGTCACATTTTTCTGTGCTCAATTATTGATTAAGAAAACAAGCGGGTCTGCAACCGCCTGGGTTGTTTTGACTATATCGGCCTTGATGTGTTGTTATACTCAATACTTTGCAGCCGTTGCGGCAGTTATCATCTATGGTATTTTGGGATTATTCCTTTTAATCAAAAGGCGAAAAGATTTATGGAAACTGTTAATAAGCGGCGTTTCTGTTGTAATCGGATATTTACCGTGGATCAGAGTATTTTTAAAGCAAATTGTCGATGTTGAAAGTGATAAAAATACAATTCATGTAGTAAACAATACCATTTCCGACTATTTGGCGTATTTTATCACACCAAGTTACGATTATCATATTAAACTTTTCTTATTCTTGTCCTTTATTGTTCTTTTGCTTCTCGCCGTAATCGTTGCCGTAAAAATTATTGGTTCCGGTTCGGGAGAGCCCTATATAGTTACTGTTGCCGGAGCAGTATTGTTTGTTGCTGTTCTGATGTTTGGACTCTTCGCTTCTGCTATCGGAAATCCCATCTTACTCCCCCGTTATTTATTCATGTCACTTCTGCCTGCTCTTTTTTCAGTCGGAACTATTCTTTCTAAAGGCGGAAAGCGAATAAAAACCTGTATATCGATTCTCCTGCCCGTTTTGATAATTGTACAAAACGTTATGTTTTGTATGCCGTCAATTAAAGCCGCTCGTGAAACAAAAGAGTGGAGAGACGCGCTGGTCGGCAAAGATAACCCGGTTATTTATGTTGAGAATGTTGACTTCGAAGGGCGTATAATAAAACAAATAACAAATTCTCAAGTCAAAGTCTTTGTTGAGAAAGAATATGCAGAAGACTACTATAAGATTTTGAAAAAATATAAAAAATCAACTGTAGACATATTTGATAAAGTGGTATATGGCGATGACTTTAAACTGATTGAGAGTAATCATGGTGATTATCTGCTTAATGAAGTCAAAACAAATGGTTCGGCGCTTGTGGTGTTGAAACATCCTGAAATTATTGATTTATTGAGTGAAACCGGACATATAAAGGCTGAGAAAAAAGCCGAGAACGGCGAAAACCTGTTATATCAGCTAAATTATTTACAATAAAGTAAAGGAGTGAGATAAATGATTTCAGCAGCTAAAAAATGGATATCTCTGCACAGAGGGTTTGTAAATTATTTTCTCATCAGCTGTTTTGTGACCGTGCTTGACATTGCCGTTTCCTTCGCTCTGGAAAAATGTCTTGTTTCGGTATTCGGAGCCGATGCCTCCAAAGCCGCTCTCGCGGGCAATGCGGCAGGCGTTGTCACAGGGTTTATAGTTCAGTATTTTCTGTGTACCAAAAAAGTTTATGCGGGCAGCAGCGCAAAAACCCTGATAATATTTTTCCTGACCTGGCTACTCAGCCTGGGCCTTGCGGAGGGAATTATTTATGTTGTCAGGACGCTGGTCTTCAAGGATGCCGAGGGATTGATTTATTTTCTCGTCGGCAAAGCGTTCTCGATAGTGATACCCTTCTTCTTCACTTATTTCCTCAGGAAGGCGCTGATACCCCAGAAAGAAGAAAATATTGCCGATAAAGATAACAATACACAGGAGGTCAACGGGAATGAATAAACTGTTTGTATTTTTACCCTGCTATAATGAAGAGGATAACATAGGTCTTCTTATCGAAGAGTGGATGAAGCAGAAGGATAAGCTGGCCGGAAGCGGCCTTGAGCTGCTTGTGAGACCTATTGACGACTGCAGCAAGGACGGCACAAAAAAGATAATCGAAGAAAAGGCCGCGCTTTATCCCGATAATGTGGCTTTAATCGCTCACGAGGTCAATAAGAATCTGCGCGGAGGCCTGAATACGGGAATCGGTTATTTCGTTGAGAATGCCGGCGAAAACGATCTTATGGCGTTTATGGACGGAGACAACACTCACGACCCGAAATATATTCACAGCATGATTGAAAAGCTCAGAAGCGAAAATCTCGACTGCGTTATTGCCTCGCGCTACTGCAGCGATTCCGGGGTTGTCGGCGTAGCCGCTCACAGAGAGTTTTTCAGCGATATGGCAAAGGTTTACTATTCGTTTATGCTCAGAGTACCGGGTGTTAAAGACTACACCTGCGGCTACAGAGTTTACAATTACTCTTCGATTTCGAGCCTTGTCAATAAATACGGCAGCGAGCCCGTCAAAGAAAAGAGCTTCGCCTGTATGATGGAATTCCTTTATAAACTGCATCTGTGCGGCGCTAAATTCGGCGAGGTGGGCTTTGAGCTTCGCTATGACAACAAGCTCGGCGAAAGCAAAATGAACGTCTTTAAGACCGCAAAAGACAGCCTTAAAACGGCTGTGAAACTCAGATTTTCCGAGAAATAAAGAGGACTTTATGAAAGCGCTTAAAACACTTTATTCCGATTGCAGCGACTATCTGCGCAAAAACACCGCGAAGGCATTGCTTGTTGTTATTGCGATGGTTCTCGCTTACGGATTCTACTGCACATCATATACAATAAATGTGGATGATGTGTTCGATTCATTCTGGAACGGCGGCAGGCTCATTGCCGCAGGCAGATTCACCGGGTATCTGATTCAGGCGGTTACCGGGTTTATGACCTACAGCCCGTTTTTCACCGTCTTTCTCGCGCTCTGTCTCTACTACATTGCCGGATTGACGATGGCGGTTGTTATCAATAACAGCTCAAACGGCAGGCTCTCCTCAAACGCCCTGTTTGTCTTCTGGATTATGTTTGTCACCTATCCGCTTATCAGCGAGCAGATTGTTTACCCGATTATTATCCTGCTCGCGCTCGGATATCTGATGATTGCCGTGTCTGTATATCTTATCGGCAGATTCTTTGAAGAGAAATCTTTCTTCAATATTGCGGCGGCCGTGATTCTCATAATTCTCGCCGTGGATTTTTACGAGGCGTTTGCGAGCGTATTCCTGACTCTGATGATGGCGTCCGTTATCACCCGCTTCTGCTTTTCGGATGAAGAGAAACTCCCCGCCTTTAAAAAAGTATTTTTCAGAATTGTCATTTCAACACTGATTCTGCTCGCGGCCATAGTTCTCCGCCTGCTTATTTCAAAAGCGGCGCTGTTCATTTATTACGGAACATTCCGCGCGGGCTACAGCGGCAACAATCAGGTTTACTGGAATCAGATCGGTATTCTCGACTGCGCTGTCTGGCTGATAAGGACTGTCTTCTTATACTATTTCTGGGCCGGAGTGAATTATCTGCCCATATTCGTTTTTGCCGTCTGCTGCGCGCTCGGGCTGATTGTGTTTATAGTTATCTCCGTCAAAAAGAAAAGCGCCGTCCCGTTTCTCGCTTATTTATTGCTCGCGGCGGCCGCTCTCTCCCTTAATGTCATCATGGGAATCGCCGCATACTACACGATGGCGCAGGCTCTCACGGTCTTTGTCGCGTTTACGGTCATGTTTATCTATGCCCTGTGCGAAAACAGGAAGCTTCTCAGGGTCCTCGCGGGGGTTGTTATATGTGTGCTGGTGCTCAATCAGGCAAAGAGTCTCAACAGCTGGTCGGTAGCCAATTATGAGCGCCACACTTACGAGATGAGCGTTGTTGACAACATAGGTCAGGAGCTCGAAGAGAATTGGGATGTTGCAAACAAACCGGTAGTGTTTATCGGCGGGGATTCTTCGCCCGCTCTGCCCGCTCAGATTGACGAGAGCACAAAATCCGGTCTGCCCGGAGTGAAAAAGCTTCAGAAGCTGTTTGTGAATATCTCTGACAGAATCATACCCGGAAGATTTTTCACAAGCATAGGAGATTTTTACGGTGAGGATATCAATAACGCTGAGGAGCTGTTTGAATACACCGACCGTATAAAGAATAAAACCTCGGCAACGATTTCCTATATCTCATGGACCTACGGCGGCGAAAGCTGGTTTGATGAATATGAGGATACCGGCGTATCGTCTCCGCTGTATCAGCTCTTTGAGCTGAGAGGCTATGAGTTAAGACGCTGCTCCGAAGACGAATATAAAAAATACTGCAATGAATATTCAAATCTTACGGCCTATCCCGAAAAGGGATATATAACAGAGAAAGACAACTGCATCATTGTCAATTTTGGTGAATAAATATGAAAGTAATGCTGGTTTTCGGCACAAGACCCGAAGCGATAAAAATGTGCCCCCTTGTCAATGAACTGAAGACAAGGCAAACTATTGAAACAAAAGTCTGCGTCACCGGTCAGCATAAGCAGATGCTCAGCCAGGTGCTTGATGTTTTCGGAGTCATACCCGATTACGATCTCTCGATAATGACAGAAAAACAGACGCTGTTTGATATCACGATAAATATTCTTGACAGGATAAAGGCGGTCCTCGAAACGGAAAAGCCGGATGTATGCCTTGTTCACGGAGACACGTCAACAAGCTTCGTGACAGCCCTCGCCTGCTTTTATCTTCAGATTCCCGTCGGGCATGTTGAGGCAGGTCTGCGGACCTATAATATTCACAGCCCGTTCCCCGAGGAGTTTAACCGCCAGGCGGTTTCGATAATATCAAAGTATAATTTTGCTCCGACAGAAAGGGCAAAAAACAATCTCATAAACGAAGGCAAAGCTCCCGAATCCGTCTATGTCACGGGCAACACGGTTATTGACGCCTTAAAGACAACGGTCAGGGAGGACTATTACCATCCCGAAATCGAATGGGCTTCAAACAGCCGGCTGATTTTTATCACCGCCCACCGCAGAGAGAATCTCGGCGAACCTATGAGAAATATGTTCAGGGCGATAAAAAGAGTTATGGACGAAAACACCGACATCAAAGCTCTTTATCCGGTCCATATGAACCCCGTCATAAGGCAGATTGCCCGCGAGGAGCTCGGAGACTGCGAAAGAATCCATCTGATTGAGCCGGTTGACGTTTTTGACTGCCATAACATAATGGCAAAAAGCTACCTTGTGCTCACCGACTCGGGCGGAATACAGGAGGAAGCCCCCTCTCTCGGCAAGCCCGTGCTCGTTATGCGCGATACCACGGAGCGCCCCGAGGGCGTTGAGGCAGGCACTCTCAGGCTCGTCGGGACAGACGAAGAGGTCATTTACAGCAGCTTTACCGAGCTGCTTACAGACAGCGAAGTCTATAATAAAATGGCAAAGGCGGTCAATCCTTTCGGTGACGGGTTTGCCTGCGTTAGAATAGCCGATATTCTGGAAAACAATCGGAGTAAACCGGATTGATATGAAACATATAATCTTTGTTATTCACACTCTTGCCGTCGGGGGAGCGGAAAGGCGGATTTCGGCGCTTGCGGACTATACGGCGCGCAGGGGACATGAAGTCACGATTCTGCTCATTGACAACCCTGTTGTCGATTTCGCGGTTAACCCGGAGGTCAGAGTCGTCTGCGTCAATCAGAATCCTCAGACGGACAGATATGACAGCGAAAGGTGCGAACTTTTCAAGACGGAAAGGGCCGTAAAGACATCCCTTGCGGATAATCTGCGCCTGCGCAGAGCCCGCCGCAAAAGCAGCGAAGATTATGCTTTTGCGGAAACGGAGTTGTTCCTGAAATACAAATACGCGCTGCCGCTTTATGAATATCTGAAGCAGTTCCCCGAAGCGGTAATCGTATCATTTATGACAATACCGAATATCTCGCTTATGATGGCGGCTCAGCGGCTGAAAAACAGAGTCGTTTTCGGAGACTGCACCGATATTGCCAACGAATACCCAGAGGGCTCGCCCTTTAATGCACTGCGAAAGAAATACTATTCGCGAGCCGATGCGGCGCTGTTCCAGACCGAAGTGCAAAGCTCTTACTATTCTTTTTTACCCGGGCTTGTCAAAAATGTTATTCCCAATTTTATAAAAAGCGAGTCTCTTCCCGGGAGGTTTGACGGGGAGCGCACAAAAGAGATTGTCAATTTCTGCCACCTCACCTCTGTCAAAAACCTTCCCCTTCTGATAGATGCATTCGCTCTGCTGAGTAAAGAATACCCTGATTACACGCTGCTGATATACGGCGAGGGCTCGCTTAAAGACGAGCTCCTGCGTAAGATTGCATCTCTCGGCCTTGAGGGCAGGGTTTTTATCCGCGATTTTGATCTGAATATCCATTCAAAAATCCGCGATGCGGCTATGTTTGTCTCGTCATCAGACAGAGAGGGAATCTCAAACTCGATGCTCGAGGCGATGGCAATCGGTCTGCCCTGCGTGTGCACAGACTGCCTCGGCGGCGGAGCGCGTATGATGATTGAGGACGGCGAAAACGGTCTGCTCGTTCCCGTCAGAGACGCGCGGGCGCTGTATCTCGCGATGAAAAAGATAATCGAAAACCCGGCTCTTGCGGAAAAGCTCTTGCAAAACGCGGTTAAAATCCGCGAGAGACTTGAACCCGGAAAAATCTGCTCGGAGATGCTTTCGGCAATAACGGGCGAATAAAGGAAAATTATATGAACGACCTTGCGATTAAAATTGAACATGTGTCCAAGCAATACAGGCTGGGCGCGATAGGCGGAGGCACGCTCAAGGGCGATATTCAGTCCTTTATGGCGCGCCGCAAGGGCGAGGAGGACCCGAACAGCAAAATCGGCTCTGACGCCGCCTACCGTAAAAACGAGAGATTTCTCGCGCTTGACGACGTCTCATTCGAGGTAAGAAAAGGCGAAATCGTCGGTATCATTGGCCACAACGGGGCGGGCAAGTCAACGCTGCTCAAGCTCCTCTCGAGAGTGACCGCGCCTACCTCCGGCAAAATCGGCATAAACGGCAGAATCGCCTCCATGCTCGAGGTCGGAACAGGCTTTCATCCCGAGCTCACGGGGCGCGAAAACGTCTATATGAACGGCGCCATTCTCGGAATGACTAAGGCCGAAATCACCGCGAAATTTGACGATATAGTGAAATTCGCCGAGATGGAAAAATTCATAGATACCCCGGTCAAGAGATATTCGAGCGGAATGTATGTAAAGCTCGCCTTCGCCGTTGCCGCGCACCTTGACAGCGAAATAATGGTAATGGACGAGGTGCTCGCTGTCGGCGATATGAAATTCCAGGATAAATGCCTCGGAAAAATGAGCGATGTCTCGAATCAGGAGGGCAGAACAGTGCTCTATGTCAGCCACAACATGAGCACCATAAAGCGCCTTTGCAACCGCTGTATAGTCCTCGACCACGGCAAGGTGATTTTTGACGGCGATGTCGCCACGGCGATTGATATTTATTCGAGCAGCGATAAAGTTGACGAATTAAAACACACATTCAAAAAAGCCGGTTACTGGGATTATTATCCGAGAACGGTTCAGATGCTTGATGTTGAATTTGCCGGCAAAGATGACAATATGTTCGCAAGCGGAGAAACCGCGTTATTCCGGCTGAGACTTCATTCGGATATCGACATAGACAATCTGAGAATAAGGCTTGAGATTTTCAACGCAAGCGACTCACTCGCCGGTATGGCGACTTCAGACCGAATCGGACATATCAAGCAAAACGAAACCGTGTCGGTGGATTTCGGGCTCGACACCTCTTCTTTGAGCGCGGGAAGCTATAAAATCACGCTGGCTCTATATTACGCAAACGAACTCGGAATGAGCAATACAGTCGATTTAGGGCGCGCCGCTCTTAAAATCAAAATAAATGAAACTCCTTCCGAAGACAGAATTACGGGTGATTTCCGCCTCGGAGGTTATGTGAGGCTGCCGAATCTTCAGCTGAAAGGGAGATAAAAATGTTTGGAAGACTTAAAAGAATAATAAAAAGAATACTCGGAATACAGACTCCGGAAAAACCGGTAAACCCGGTTGAAATCTACAGAGGATGGGGCGCTGTAATCGGCGATGATGTGGATTTGATAGAGTGCAGCTGCAACTATAAAGACGCCACCTGCCTTCAGATAGGCAATCATGTCACATGTGTATATACTCATTTTCTGACGCACGATGCAAGCCCCAAGAAATTCATCGGATATGACTGCAATAAAATAGGCAGAATCGTTATCGGCGACCGTGTTTTTATCGGTCTTAAATCAATTATTCTGCCGAATGTGCATATAGGAAACGATGTTATTATAGGAGCCGGAAGCGTGGTTACGAAGAACATACCCGATAATTCGGTGGCCGTCGGCAATCCCGCTCGAGTTATATGCTCATGTGAAGACTATATAAACAAGCATAAAAAAGAGATAGAAAATCATCCCGAAAATGTTTACTGGAACACGGCAAGGGCAGATATGAGCGATAAAGAAAGAGAAGAATTCAACAAGGCAATAGACGGAAAGATAGTCTATATGATGGAAAGAGAATAAACATGAAAATCGGAAAATTTATACCGAAACCGGTCAAAAGAGTGATTCTGTTTATTGTCAGAATCCCGGAAAAGATAAAAGTCAAAATCTACAAGGCGGCGGCAAGAGGCAAAATCCCCTTCCCCGACAGGGCGTTTCAGAAGTGGGATTATAAGATTCACACCGGGCGCAAACTCAACCTGCGCCATCCCGTAACATTTCAGGAAAAGCTTCAGTGGCTGAAATACTACTACCGCAACCCCGCGCTGACAAAGCTGGTTGATAAATACGAAGTCCGTGAATATGTAAGAGAAAAAATCGGCGAGGAATACCTCGTTCCCCTTTACGGTGTGTTTGATAAATGGGATGAGATAGATTTTGACGCCCTGCCGGAGAGCTTTGTCGTCAAATGCACTCACGACAGCGGCAGCGTCGTAATCTGCAAGGATAAAAGCAGCTTTGATTATGAAGCGGCAAAAAACAAAATCGAAGCGGGCCTCGCTAGAAATCAGTTTTATCTGAGCCGCGAGTGGCCTTATAAAAACGTGAAGCCGAGAATAATAATCGAGAAATACCTTGTCGATGAAGCGACAGGCGATTTGCCGGATTATAAGTTTTTCTGCTTTGACGGGAAAGTAAAAATACTGGAATCAAACACCGAAAGGCAAAGCACAACAGGAACAAAGACCGAT
>CACZTQ010000269.1 GCA_902784155.1 Oscillospiraceae bacterium | reverse complement strand
CGGTCAGAAAGCATAAGCACAGCTACGGCTTCGTGACGGATTCAAAGAATGTCGCGCAGATTGCTCTTATGTGGCTGGGCGTTATCGCCGTGGTGACGGGGCTCGCCTTCGCTGTCGTCCCCGACGAGCATTTTGAGCTCGCCCTGCCGACAGACGGCATCAGAAAAAGCACCGAGCGAGTTGTCAAGAACTTCCTCTCTTACGGCATTTCTTCCGTCTTTTCTCTCGAGAGCAATTCCGCTTCGCCCGGCAGCCTCTCAACGGTGGCGAATGTCGCCTATGACGGTATGACGGATTTGAGGGTTCAGCTCGTAAATTACAGGGCGGACAGGATTTATCTCAGGCAGTTTTCCGGCTACGCCTATGACGGCGACAATCTCAGATGGAATAATATTGAGAGTGACGGCGCCGGTAATTCAAAAAAATACAACTATACCCCCGAACGGCTTATGAAGGATTATGAGGGGGAGCAGAGGGTAACGCAGAGCGTTCACAGGATGAGTGTGAGGATAGTCGATCCCGCTCTTCTTGACGACCCCGTCGCCGTGCCCTATTACTCGGCTCTGACGCCGGAAGAAAACTACAGGTTTGAAAATTCGGGCTCGGCTTTTCACGAGGATAAGCAGGCCTCGCGCGAGACGCAGTATTATACTTTTTACACCGTTGATACGCCTCAGACCGATTATTCCTTCCTGACGAAGGGGATGACGGACGAAGAAAAAGAAGGGCTTATCCCTCCCGGAGAGGAGCCGTATAAAGAAGGAAGCCTTATGACCGAAGCGGAGATTGAAGCTTCTCTCGAGGTGCCCGAAAAGAATCTGAAGGCGGTCTCGGAGTTTTGCGAAAACTACGGTATAAAGCCCGGAGACAGCGATATTATATCGGAGGTCATAACCGCCCTTGAGGAGAATTTCACCTACACTCTCCAGCCGGGCAAGATTCCCTACGGCGAGGATTACGTCAACTATTTCCTTCGCGCCAATATGAAGGGCTACTGCCAGCATTTCGCCTCCGCCGCGACTCTTATATTCAGATATCTCGGCCTCCCCGCGAGATACGCCGAGGGATATGTGATAAACAGGGAGGATTTCTACCTGGGCAAAGACCTCACGGAAGAAAATGCGCAGGACTGGATAACGACTCCCTACAGCGTGCCGAAATACGTCACCGAGATAAATATTCCCGATTCCTCCGGCCACGCGTGGGTTGAGGTTTATCAGGACGGAATCGGCTGGATTCCCGTCGAGGCGACAACAGCGCCCTCGGATGACGGGCCTGCGAATGTGCTCGCAAATCTATTCGGAAACAATCCTTTCTCCGCCGCCTCGCGTAATCTCATCGAGGGCGTGAGAAAAATGGATAATGAAAAGACAAAATCCGGCATCGCTACTCTGTTTATTCTTATTCTTTCCGTTTTTCTTCTTATCTATATCATCCGCGCCGCATTGCGCCTCATAAGAAGGCACAGGGGCTTTTCCTCCGCCGACAGGCGCGCGGGGCTCTATAACCGATACAGACATCTTTACGAAGTCTGCGCCTTTGCCGACAATCTCGGCGGGCGCGAGATGTCTTATGATGAATTTTTCGATTATATGAGCAGCCGTCACCCCGCGGGGCAGACACCCGCTGATTTCTGCGAAAGATTCGAGAAAGCCCTTTTCTCGGGCGGGGAAATCACAGCCGATGAATTCGGCACTCTCGTCTCTCTTCTCAAATCGGGCATCGCTCAGCTGAGGAAGGAAATGAAGACGGCGAAAAAGATAAGATACTACTTTATCGATATTCTCTGGTAAACAAAAAACCGTCCGTTCAAAACGGGCGGTTTTTAAATGCCGTGACAGCGGCGCTTATTTCATTGTCATTATCGCGAATACGGAGACGATTGCCTGCAGTATAACGAATCTGTAAATAACCTGGGTGTTTGACCAGCCGAGATTCTTCCTGCAGTGGTCGTGAAGGGGAGTACGGATTTTTTTCATTACATTCAGGTGAAGGAATCTTATCATCGAGACCTTGGCGATACCGAGCAGGCCGTCGAAGCAGACCACAAGGCAGAGCGGGATGACGAGCAGCATATTGCCGGTTTTCATAATGAGAATCGCGAGGAAAAGGCCGAGAGCCCTTGAGCCCGCGTCGCCCATCATCATCGTGCTCGGCTGAGCGTTTTTCCACAGATAGGGGAGAAGCGTGAGAATCAGTATCACCGTCAGAGTGACCATATTGAGGTCCTCGTGCCTTATGATGATTACCGCCGCCGCCGAGATATAAGAGACTCCCGTGAGCACCGATGAGAAGCCGTCGATACCGTCGCTGCAGTTTACGGCGTTTATGAGCATCCAGACGAGCACGGTGCCGAGAATTACATATATTACCGAGAATACATGAAATCTGAATCCGAATATTCCGAGGAAGAGCTTGTTGGTGTTGAAGAGCGTGAAGGTCAGAGCCGTTCCCAAAGAAATGACGAGATCGATGATGCCTTTTTTGTATTCGTTCCAGGGCTTGTCGGACCTGTCGTCAAGGTAGCCGGAGAGCATACCGCAGAGAATCAGAAAATAGTAGAAAAGATACTCGACCTTGATTCTCACAAAAAGCAGACCGCAGATGATAAACGAGATTACAAAAAGCAGCCCCGCTCCTCTTATCTTGCCCGCTGATTTTTCGCCGTCAACGGCAAATTCGCGCCCCTGGTCTTTCGGGAGCTTCCCCGAAAACAGGGCGAGAAGAATTGCGCAGAGCAGGGGAGTAACGACGGAAGCGACCGCCATAACGGTTTTTTCACTCAGAAAATATGTAAACATTATAAAACACTCCGTTTCAATATTAAAAGAATAATACCATAACCTCGCTTTGATTTCAACTGTTTTGAATCAAAAGTATTGAACAGGGGAGCAAATGATGATAAAATACACAGTATGACAAGAGATGAATTCAGAGTAGAAAAGGCGGCCTGTCTCGCGCCGATGGCCGGCGTGACGGACAGGGCTTTCCGCGAAATATGCATTGAATACGGGGCCTCCTGCGTCACTACCGAGATGGTGAGCGCAAAGGGGCTTGTTATCGGCGACCGTAAATCCCGTATGCTTATGGAGGTTACCGGGGCCGAGATGCCCGCGGCTGTGCAGATTTTCGGCTGCGAGCCCGTGATAATGGCTAAGGCCGCTTCTCAGGCGGAAAAAACGGGATGCGTTTCTGTCGATATAAATATGGGCTGCCCCGCGCCGAAGGTTTCCGGTCACGGCGGAGGAGCCGCGCTGATGAAGGACCCGGTCCTCGCCGCGGAAATTGCGAAAGCCTGCGCAGAAGCCGTCAGTATTCCCGTCACCTGCAAAATCCGCACGGGATGGGACGAGGGGAGCGTCAACGCCGTTGAGATGGCAAAGCGCCTTGAGGACGCAGGAGTGAGCGCCCTCACCGTCCACGGCAGGACAAGGAGGCAGATGTACGCCCCGCCCGTTGATTACGATACAATCAGGGCGGTGAAGGAGTCGGTCGGGATTCCCGTCACGGGCAACGGCGATGTCATTGACCCCGCGAGCGCGCAGCTGATGCTTGATAAAACGGGCTGCGACGCCGTAATGGTGGGCAGGGGAGCGCTCGGCGCGCCCTGGGTTTTTAAAATCATCAACGAGTATTTAAAAACGGGCGCCGTGATACCCGAGCCCCCGATTGAGGAGAGAATGGCCGTAATGCTGCGCCACATAGCCCGACTTTGCGAATACAAGGGCGATTATGTAGGTATCAGAGAGGCCCGCAAACACGCCGGATGGTATATAAAAGGCATTCGCGGAGCCGCCTCTTTCAGGCGCGAAATCGGCTCGCTCGAATCTCTCGATGAGCTTAAAGCTCTTGCTGATAAAGTCATTGAATCTCAGGTTGATGAGAGCTGAATAAAGGAGTGATATTATGAAAAGAATTATAAGTATTTTTTTATGCGTTTTAATCGCGGGCGCTTTTGCACCGACGGTATCTGCAGAAGAATCAATAAGATTGACCGTTGAAAAAGCCGAAGCGTTTTTCAGCGTCCCCGCGGGCGGAGAATACTTCTCCTGCGCCTCACTCGAAACAGCGGAGCCCGGGAAATACACAGCTCAGATAAAAGACGCGTATTATTATGATACGGAGAGCGGCTCGTTCATACATCTCAAAGAGGGAGACCGGTATGAAGGCGGTGTATCATACAGAGTCCGTATCAGATTTTACGCGGAGCCGGGTTACGCTCTTGACGACAGCGTTACGGAGTATTATCTTAACGGCGAGCGGGAAAGGACGCTTGTGGGAACGAATTTGATTGAGACGGTAACAGATGTTGAATACAATTCCGTTGACGGTCCCGGTATGTATCAGACCTTTCCCGAGAGAGTGAAGAGCTTTTTTATGAAAATGTATTGGGATATCGCGCATTTCTTTGAGCAGATAGGCGTATTCTTCTCAAGCCTTTTCCCGAAAGTTTAAGTGAATAAATCAAAGGTTCACAGGTTATTCTGCGTGAATTTCCCGTGAACCTCTTTTTTTATCTGTTATTCTTTTTCATTTTCTTTTCGGCTTCGTAGCGCTCTTTTTCGAGCTTTCGCTCCGCGGCGAGGCGCTCCTGCTCCTCGCGCTCCGCGTCAAGTCTCGCCCTGCGCTCTCCGGCAACCCTGTCATAATCGGCCGTGAGAGAATCGAGGTCCTTATAGCCCTCATAGAGGTCGAGAGTCCTTTTGGCGGCGAGATAGGGCGAGGCGTAGGCGGTGTACATATTCTGCTCCGTGTTTGCCTGCTTCATCGCGCGGCGTCTTTCCTTTGCCTGCGCCTTGGTTTCATCGGGCATATCGTAAGAGCGCTGAACCTTTTCGGGGTCGTAGTCAAAGCCGTTTTTGTAATAGGTGAGGGCGAGCTTTCGCGAGTGCTCAAGCTGTTTGGCGTTTTTGATTTCCTGCTTTCTCCACATACGCTCCTCTTTGACGTGGGATTCGGGCAGAGCGTGAGCAAGGGCGAGAATCTCCTCAGCCCTGTCATAGAAATGCTCTTCTCCGCCTTCTGTTATCGTCTTTATCAGCTCATACTGCTTTTTGCCGAATTCCGTCTCAAATCTTCTGAGCTCGCGCATCACGAATTCCGCTATCTCGATTTCCTCGTTATGCGCCTTGGCATCGGCTATCGCCTTCTGAGCCGCTTTTATCGCTTCGAGGCGGGCGGCTTTCTCTCCGGGAGTCTTTGAAGGCAGAGCTCTCGCGGCGCTTACCGTCGAGTGATGGGGCACCTCGACTCTGCTCTCGTTAATGTATTTCCTTGCCTTCTGTATCGCTTCGCAGCCCTCGATATATGAGGCCTCGTCTCTTTCGGGATTGTTTCTGTCCTCAACGAGAGTGCGGATTCTGATAACGCGAATCATCGACTTCTGACCTGTTTCGGATATATCGTAGGCAAACCAGGGCAGCACGTCAACCGCCGCGCCGAAAATCGATATTTTGAGAAGGGTATCCATAAGGTCAAACAGCACGCAAGAGGGGTTTTTCGTCTGCTGTGAGAGCGGCTTTGTCTCGTCATAGTCCTTATAGACATCGAGCACCGAATAGTCGTTGCCGTCAAACCCCTTTTTACGGTAAACCCAGGGGATGAAAAGACCGGTGACAGCGCCTATGGCTCCGCCCGCGTAGGACTGAATGAAGCCGAAGGCCCCGTCAATTCGCTCGCCGATGAGATACTGCTGATTGTCGCGCATATCCGATTCTATCGCTGAGTCAATGACGTTGTAGGTATCTATAAACCTGTCAATCGTATAGACGATGAAAAATCCGATTGCCGCCCATGGCTTCTTGTAGAATAAAAAGTAAGAAGCGATAAGAAAGACCTGGAATATATTCTTGAATATTTTTATATTTCTTTTTCCGAATTTCTTTATGAACCACGGGGAGAAAAGCATTCCCCAGAAATTCGCGTTGTATGAGACCGTGTTGAGCACTCCGTAGGTCGTGCTCTTCATTATATGGGCTCTGTAAACCATCCAGTCCCAGATATTGCCCTTCGCTCCCTCGAGGAAATCATTCCAGCCGTCGGCGCATTTTATCCAGAATATCTTGTTGCCCGCGACCGCGCGCATTGAATTTGAAAAGCTCATCTTGGTAATGCGGCTCTTGGGCAGGACCAGCCTTTCCTTCGTCCCGAAATAGGCGACGAGCACTACCGGCATCAGCAGGGCGACGGGAGTGTAAGTGCCCCTGAAATAGCGCATATTGTATTTGTCGCCGTTTTTACACAGCACGTCAACCATAAGGGGGAAGTAGATGTTGCCGACCGTGTAGCCCATGGAGTAGATGATGCTCGTTATGGCCATTATCTTTGTGCGCTCCTGGGTATTGGGAGTCATAACGTGCACCATATTCGTCACGCCCGTATTGACCCAGCCCTGAACATATCCCTGCACCTGACCGATGAGAAACAGCACGGCAATCATAAAATAAATACCGAAACGCCCGGAATCCCTGATTCTCTCATAGGGGAGCCACAGGGAAACGAGCGTTAAAATCATTGAAGGAATCGCGAGCTTTATATAGACTCTGTATTTGCCGTCCGTCGAGCGGAGATTATCTATAATCCAGGCGTTGAGGGGCGTGAGCATATAGCCGATGGCGGTGCAGACATAGCTCATCACCAGCAGCTGGGTGTTATTCATTTTGAGAGTCATTCCCGTGAACTGGTTGCCGACGCCGAAGCCGATATTCCACGATATCGCGAGCAGAAGCGCCATCCAGCCTATTGAAAGCATGACCACTTCCCTGTAAGGAACATATTCGCCGGGCCTCGGCTGACGCCAGTACATCCTGAGATCGACTATGCCGTCCTTAACTTTGCCGATAAGCTCTTCCAAAACAACACCCTTCCGCGAGATTATTGCGTATCAGCCGAGATCTATATCCTCAAACTCAACAACCTTGTTTGTCTTGCCGGATTCAAACACGGCCTCAACCAGCTTCATGAGCCTGCGTTGCTGATTGTGCGTTACGAGTATATCCTGCTCGCCTCTGAGGCAGGCAAAGACATTCTTGTAGTATTCGCCCCAGTCCGCCTTCTGAACGGGCAGGGGATATTTTTTGATTGTATCGTCGGTCCTGGGAGCCATGGTCTTGGTGATACCGGCGCCCGCAACGATGGGCACGGCGTCTCTGTTTTCCCAATCCGAAACCATAACTATCTCGCCGTTGCAGTCCCAGTCCGTAATGACGGCGGAGCCGTTTTCACCGAGCATATACCAGAGCGGAAGCTCGATGAAATTGCTGGTGGTAACCTCGACATAGAATGAGAGGCCGTCGTCAAAAATGAGGGTGGTGCGGAATCCGTCGTCGCAGTTTTCGTTGGTGACGTTGGTGAGCTCCGCATAGACGCTTTTGAGCTTTCTCGGAAGCGTCATCATAAGGGCCTGGTCGAGCAGGTGAATACCCCAGTCAAGAACCATTCCGCCGCCGTGCTCGGGCTGATTTCGCCAGTCACCGGGAACGCCGCGCGAACCCTGAACTCTCGACTCGATTCTGAAAACTTTGCCCATAGTCTGCTCGTCGAGAATCTTCTTCATCGTGAGATAGTCCTCGTCCCAGCGTCTGTTCTGATGAACGGTGAAGAGCTTGCCGCAACGGTTCGCGGCCGCGATCATCTCCTCGAGCTCGCCGCTGTTCATCGCGACGGGCTTCTCGCTGATGGCGTTTTTGCCGTGTTCAAGAGCGTCGATGACTATCTCTTTGTGATAATCGTTGGGGGTTGCGACCGTGACAAGGTCTATGCGCTCATCTGAGAGAAGCTCCTCTCTGCTCGAGAAGGCGTGAATGCCGTTCTCTTCGGCGACAGCGCCTCTTTCGGGGTCGATATCGTAAATGCCGATGAGCTCGGCGTATTCGCTCATTTCATCTCTGATTTTTCTTGTGTGCCAGCCGCCCATGCCGCCGTATCCGATGACAGCGCAGCCGAATTTTCCGTTGACCATAAAAGCGCCTTCTTTCAAAAAATTACAATATAATTTTAGAATATTTATTTGTGAAAATCAATATAAATCTAAGAAAAATAAAGGTAAAAAATGCTTGACTTTATATAACCGATATGATATTATAATCGAGCATTTACGGAGAGATACCGAAGTGGTCATAACGGAACGGTCTTGAAAACCGTCGTACTCTTACGG